>DASZXM010000581.1:0-6338 GCA_035546415.1 Pseudonocardiaceae bacterium | reverse complement strand
GTATTGAGTAAAATAAATATACTCGGGGCATGAGCTACGGCTACGTGGGCAGCATGCGAACCCGCTACGGACACCGGGACGAGGTCGTCGAGATCCTGCTGAGCGGGGTGGATGGGCTGCGCGCGGCCGGATGCGAGCTGTACCTGGTGGCAGTGTCCGAAACGGACCGCGACGTCATCTGGGTGACGGAGGTGTGGACCAGCAAGGCACACCACGACGCGTCGCTGGAGGCACCGCGGACACGCGCCGCGATCCAGCGGGCGATGCCGTTGCTGACCGGTGAGTTCACCCGGCAGGAGTTGACCGTGGTGGGTGGGTTGGGTGTCGGCGCCGGCCAGGACCGGTGATCCGACTGCCCGGCGCGTCGGCGACCCCGTGCTCCGTCAGGTACGCGGAGCCGTTCGGCCGCCTGTGAACGCCGGGTAGAGCGGCAGTGGATCGACGTCCCAGTGTTCGGTGGTCTTGAGCAGGTGGGCGAACGTGTCGGTGAGCGGGCCGGTGACGTTGTCGAGCGCGTGCTGCCAGCGGTGCCGCAGGAGCTGGCGGGCGGTGGGCACCGGGCGGCGGGTGTCGTGCATGGGCAGGTCGGCGCGGGTGGCCCGGGCGGCGAGTGCGGCCGTGATGTCAGCGGTCCACCAGCCGATCGCCTGGCGCACGCCGGTCCGCCACACGTCGTCGTCGGCCAGTTCCGGCAGCACGGTCACGACTTCGGTGCGGTAGGCGGCCTCGATGCGGTCGGTCAGTTCGTCGGGCAGCCGGAACACGCACCAGCACGTGGCGAACGGCATCGTCGCGTAGGCGGCGTCGAGGAACACCGAGTGGTAGCCGGCGCCTTCGAAGTCCAGGACGTGCAGGGTGTCGCCGGTGAAGACGTTGTTGTCCGGGCAGATGTCGCCGGGTGAGAAGACCTGTGGGCCACCGGGCCGGGTGACGGTGCCGGGAGCCGGCACGTCGAGTGCGGCGATGGCATCGGTGAAGCCGTCCGTGAAGCCGTCGGCGGGCGGCTGTTCGGCCTGACCGTAGCGGGCGCGCAACGCGGTGAACTCGGTTTGTCCGCCGATGGTTTCGGCGGCGATCCGGCCGTAGGTGGTGGCCCAGGCGAGGAGGGCGGCCGTGGCCGTGGCGGCGGACGTGCCCAGGAGGGCGTCGGCCAGGCTGGGGCCGGTGCCGAGGTCGGTCATCACGATGAGCTGGTGGGCCGGGTCGACGGCCAGCGGGCGGGGGCCGTGGTCGGTGAAGGTGAGGCCGGCCGCCTCGGCGGCGAAGTACGGGGACCGGCCGTGGTGGGCTTTCACCACGACCGTGGTGGCGTCGGGGGTGCGGCACCGCAGGACGGTGGTGCGGTCGCTGCCGCCCAGATCAACCGGTTCAGTCAGCGTGGTGCCGGCGGCAGCCGACGCGGTCGCCAGCAGGTCCACGGGTCAGATCAGGTCCGCCGCGCGGGGGTCGTGGTTGCAGATCGGGATGTGTTTGCCGGCCTCGTTGAACGCGTCGAGGGCCTTGACCAGATCGGCGCGCGTGCTGCGGGGCATGCTGGACACGATGCCGGCGATCTCGGTCCGGCGGTGTTCGTTGATCTTGCTGACCACGTTCGCCCCGTTGCGGGTGAGCTCGACCATGATCTCCCGGCGCGAGTTGGGGTTGACCTGCCGGGACACCAGGTTGGACCCGATCAGGCGGTCGATCATCCGGGTCGCCGTGGACGGGTTGACGTCCAGGTAGTCGGCCAGGCTGGACAGCTTGAGCGGCCCCTGCGCACTCAGCGTGCTCAGCAGGCGGAACTGGGGCAGTGTGATCGACTCGTCCACGGAGGCGATCGACCGGGACGACAGCCCCATGAGCAGGCGCGTCGCAGCCATGACGGCCTCGGTGACCATGTCGGCGTCGTCGAACGGCTTGGATCTGGGCGGTGCGGAGCCGGTTGGCATATGTCGTTTGTACCTGATGTGGGCGTGAAATTAGGGTCCACCGCGTGGAAGTGTTCACGGATCGACTGCGACTGCGTGCGTTCACACCCGCCGACGTGGACGTCCTGGCCGCGTTGGACGGCGATCCGGCGGTCCGGCGGTTCCTGGACGACGGCCGTCCGGTGCCCAGGGAGGTCGTGGAGCGGGAGACGCTGCCCGCGCTGTTGGCGCAGTACCGGCGGTGGCCGGGATTCGGGCATTTCGCCGTGGAGGCGGACGGGTTCGTGGGGTGGGTGTGCCTGGTGCCGACCGGGACGCCGGGGGAGGCGTCGGTCGGGTGGCGGTTCGGGACGGCGTGGTGGGGCAGGGGGTATGCCACGGAGGCGGCCCGCGCGTTGGTCGACCGGGGGTTCGGCGAGTTGGGGCTGCGGCGGGTGACGGCGACGACGATGACGGTGAACGTGGCGTCCCGTCGGGTGATGGAGAAGCTGGGGATGCGGTTGGTGCGGACGTTCTTCGAGGAGTGGCCGACCTACATCGACGGCGCCGAGCACGGCGACGTGGAGTACGAGGTGACCGGGGACATGTGGCTCACAGGTCGCGGAACGTCTCGATCTGGGCACCCAGCTGGTTGAGCCGGTCGGCGAGCTGTTCGTAGCCGCGGTTGATGACGTAGACGTTGCGCAGCACGGACGTGCCCTTGGCGGCCAGCATGGCCAGCAGGACGACGACGGCCGGCCGCAGTGCGGGTGGGCAGATGACCTCGGCGCCCGACCAGTGCGTGGGGCCTTCGACGTAGACGCGGTGCGGGTCCAGCAGGGTGACCGTGGCGCCGAGTTTGGTCAGTTCGGTCAGGTACAGCGCGCGGTTCTCGTAGACCCAGTCGTGGATCAGCGTGGAGCCGTGGGCGGTGGCGGCGATGAGGGCGAAGAACGGCAGGTTGTCGATGTTCAGGCCGGGGAAGGGCATCGGGTGGATCTTGTCCCTCGGCGCGCGTAGCACGGACGGGCGGACGGTGATGTCGGTCAGGCGGGTGCGTCCGTTGGCGGCCGGGTACTCGGTGGACCGGTCGTAGTCCAGGCCCATCTCCTCCAGCAGGGCCAGTTCGATCTCCAGGAACTCGATCGGCACGCGCTGGATGGTGATCTCCGAGCCGGTGACGATGGCGGCCGTGAGCAGGCTCATCGCCTCGATCGGGTCCTCGGACGGCGCGTAGTCGACGTCCTTGTCGATCTCGGCCAGCCCGTGCACCACGAGTGTGGTGGTGCCGACGCCCTCGATGCGCACGCCCAGTTCGGTCAGGTAGAAGCACAGGTCCTGGACCATGTAGTTGGAGCTGGCGTTGCGGATGACGGTGGTGCCGGGGTGGCGGGCGGCGGCCATCAGGACGTTCTCGGTGACGGTGTCGCCGCGTTCGGTCAGCACGATCGGGCGGGTCGGCGTGCGGCTGTGGTCGACGCGGGCGTGGTAGTTGCCGTCGGTGGCCTTCACCTCCAGGCCGAACGGGCGCAGCGCGGACAGGTGCGGTTCGACGGTGCGGGTGCCCAGGGCGCAGCCGCCGGCGTAGGGCAGTTCGAAGCGGTCCCGGCTGTGCAGCAGGGGGCCGAGGAACATGATCACGCTGCGGGTGCGGCGGGCGGCGGCCACGTCCATGCCGGCCAGGTCGAGCGCTGCCGGCGGCACGATCTCCAGGTCGTTGTCCCCGTTCAGCCACCGGGTGCGCACACCGATGCTGTGCAGGACCTCCAGGATCCGGTTGACCTCCTCGATCCTGGCCACCTTGCGCAGCGTGGTGCGGCCGGAGTTGAGCAGGGACGCGCACAGCAGGGCCACGCCGGCGTTCTTGCTGGACTTGACGCTGATGCTGCCGGACAGCCGGGTGCCGCCGGCGACCCGCAGGTGCATCGGGCCGGAGTGGCCGAGCGAGACGATCTCCGAGTCCAGCGCCTTGCTGATCCGGCTGAGCATCTCCAGGCTGAGGTTCTGGTTGCCCTGCTCGATCCGGTTGATCGCGCTCTGGCTGGTGCCCAGGGCCTCCGCGAGCTGCGTCTGCGTCCACCCACGGTGCTTGCGGGAGTCGCGCACGAGGGTGCCGATGCGACGCAGGTAGTCGCCGACCAACAGGGTGCTGTCCGCCATGGGCCGCGACGCTATCTCACATGTGACGTGAGGGCCAGTCAAAACGCCGCCACGAACACCTTCTTAGGTGGCTCTTATGCGTCTGGTGACGTTTTGAGCAGCACGATAGCCCTGCGGAGGGCAGCCAGCGCGTCGCCGTCGTGATAGACCCGTTCCGCCGGTTCGATCGACCGCAGGAAGCCACCGTAGACGACCGCGTCTCGTAATGCGGCGAGTGGCTCGATCAGCTCGACGGCGTGTTCCGGTTCGCTGCCAGGTACCCGCTCCCGCCAGAACTCACACCACACCTCGGTCAACCCGGGCGCGGGCTCGCGCCAGTCGCGCATCCGTACCAGGTCCAGCGCCGGGTGCCCGATCACGCTGTCACCCCAGTCCATGATCACCTGCGAGGTGCCGTCCGACCGGACGTTGCCGGGGTGGAAATCGCCGTGCACCAACGTGTCCGGCACCCCGCACGCGGCCAGCTCGGCGAACCGCTCCGGCAGCCGCGCCAGGAAACGCTCCAGCACGGCCCGTTCGTCACGCGACAGCGACACCTCGGCCGGCACCCCGGCATTGACTCCGGACACGACCTCCGCCGGCGCTCCGGCCGCGACCTCGGACACGACCTCCGCCGCCCGCAGGCCGAACGGCTCGGCCCGTTGGTCGGGCACGCCCAGCGTGAGCAGCTCGGCCACCCGGTCGGCGGCAGCCACCTGGATGTCGAGCAGATCGGCCACCATCGCGATGCGCTCCTCGGGCGACGCCCGGTGGCGATCGGTGCCCGGAATGTCCGCCGTCAGCAGCCGGCAGCCGTCGGCGCCGAGCAGCCGCGGTGTGGTGGCCCGGCCCAACCAGCGCAGCACCGCGCCCTCGTGCGCGAAGAACGGCAGCACCTCCTTCACCCACATCGCCCCGGCATCGGTGTCCAGGCGCCAGATCGACGACAGGTTCCAGGTGCGGATCTGCCGGCACCCGGTGACCGCCCGGCCGGACACGGCCGCGGCCCACGCGAGTGTCGCCGCGGGCCCGCCGGGCTCGGCCCAGGGCATGCGCAGGGGATGCGGGGCCGTCCAGTCCCCGGTGGACCGGACCAGCCCGGCCGGTGGGGGCCCGGCGTACTCGGCGAGATAGGTGACCGCGCCGCCGGGAAACGGGCCGCCTGCCGACAGCAGCCGCAGCACGGTCACGTCGAGCCCGGCCAGGTCGACGACCTCGGCCACCTCCTGCCACCACGGCGAGGGCGTCGTCCCCAACGGCAGCAGGCCCAGGGGGCGGCCCCGCGGGTCGACCAGGGCCAGCGTCACCGATCGGGGTGTCACCGCGGCAGGTTACGGGGCGCGATCGGTCCGTGGCGCGGCAATTACCGTCGGAGTACGGTCGCAGGCCAGGGAGATGATCGCCGATGCGCCTGACCGGTCGTGCGATGCGGTTGACGATCTTCGTGGACGTCGACGACATCTGGCACCACAAGCCGCTCTACCACGAAATCGTGCACCGGGCCCACGCCGCGGGTCTGGCCGGAGCCACCGTGCTGCGCGGCATCGAGGGATTCGGCGCCACGTCGGCCATCCATACCAGCCGCATCCTGTCGCTGGCCGAGGACCTGCCGGCCGTGATCATCATCGTGGACGCCGAACCGAAGATCCGCGACTTCCTGCCCCAGTTGGACGACCTCGTCCAGGACGGCATGGTCATCCTGGACGAGGTCGACGTCATTCGCTACGTCGGCGGCTCAGGTCGACCGCCGACTTCATGACCACCAGCAGCACCGTGCCCAGGATCAGCGGCTGGCCCAGGATCAGGCCGACCACCGTGGGCAGCGCCTTGAGCGTGGCCGCCGGCACGAACAGGCCGCCGATCGCCGCGATGAACGGCACGCCGGCGACCAGCAGGTTGCGCTGGTCCCAGTGCACGTGCGAGAGCACGTCGATCGCACTGGCGAACAGCACGCCGAACAGCACCATGCCGGTCGCTGCCAGCACCGGCAGCGGCACCGCCTGCAGCAGCGCGTCGAACGGCTTCAGCCCGCCCAGCACCAGCAGGATGATGCCGGTGGTCAGCGTGACGTACCGGGAACCGACCCGGGTGACCCGCAGCAGGCCGATGTTGTCCGGGTAGGCCAGCGTCGACAGGCCGCCGAAAACGCTGCCCACCGTGCTGCCGAGCACCTCGCCGAAGACGCCCTGCGCCACGCGGAAGCCGGTCAACTCCTGCTCGCCCCACCGCGCGACGATGTCGTAGGTGGCGATGCTCTCCGCGATCGCCGGCAGCAGGGTGATGAAGAAGATCACCACGAGGCTGCCGTCCACC
>DASZXM010000580.1:0-21322 GCA_035546415.1 Pseudonocardiaceae bacterium | reverse complement strand
ACGGCGGCCTTCAACGCGGCCCAACTGGAGTGCCCGTGTTCCCGGGCGATGGCGAGCTGTGCGTCGTGCAGAGTGCCGAACTCACCCGCTGCGAGGCGGCGTTTCGCCTCGATCTTCAGGAAACGCAGGTTGGGTTGGTCGGGCAGGGCACGTGATGGATCGGACATGCGGGCAGTCCTTCCTCGGCGCCCGCGGGTCCGCGACATCGGGCTGGAAAGACATGCCATCGGTAGTGCGATACCGAACCGGTGAGCTTGCAGCTCTGCCCGCGGACCCAGAGGCGGCCGGAAACCGCCGAACGCGACAGTACTGCACGCGTCGCCCCGCTCGCAAACCCGTTGTCCGAAGGCGACTCGGGCGGCATCGCGGTGCCTGGGTCACGAGCAGTTGTGCGATCCGCTCGTGGTCGATCCGACCACCACGTCGACCCCGCCCGCGGCGGTGAGATGGACGGCGTTCACGGTCAGGCCGTGGTCGGCGTCGGCGGCCGGCACCTGTTCGTCGACGACGAGCCGGACGCCACCGGCCAGGTCCACCACCGAGTTCGGCCGTGTCGGCACGGTGACCGGCTGACCGGCGACCGTGATGGTGACCTGCGCGCTGCCGGTGGCCGACGCGCAGTCGCTGGTCGATGTCGCCGTGACGCCGGAGAGTTCGATCACCGGCAGGCCGAGCAGGCCGATGGTCACGTCGGACACCGTCGACGTCGCGGTGACCGAACCGGGCGCGATCGTGGTGACCACCTTCGGGCACAGGCCGCTCGCGGACAGCACGACGGCGTCCACCCCCGCGGTGCACGGCGGGGCGGTCGTGGTGGCGAACGCGGTGCGGACGACGCCGGTGTCCGGCGTCGGCGCGACACCCAGGAGCGGCAGGCTCGCCGACACCCCGTACGCCCGGCCGGTCATGTACTCCAGGCGCAGCGCGGCTGACGCGGTCGACGGCAGGTAGAACGCGTCCCCGGCGAAGCTCGCGGCCAGCGGCACCGTCGCGGACGCGGTGAGCGGCTGGTTCACGGTCCCGATGTCACAGGCGGCCGTGCCCGCCGAGTCGGTGGTGGCCCGGCAGGTCTGGGCCGTGTTGCCCGTGCCGAGCGTGAAGCCGACCGACCGCCCGGCGACCGCGGTGCCGTCGTCGGCCCGGAGGACGGCGGACAGGTGCACGGGTGTGCCGTTCGCCAGATGCTGGGTGCCGGTGTAGGCCAGGACGGTCTTCTCCTTGGTGATCGTGAACGACACGGTGATGTCGCTCGACGAGTAGGAGTCGTTGCCGGAGAAGTGAATTCGCAGCGCGACCGGTCCGGCGGCCGCGTCCGGATCGAGCCGGCACGCGGCTGTACCGGCGGAGTTCGTGACACCGACACAGGAATCGCTCTGCCCGAGGGTGAAGTCGACGGCGACACCGGAGACCGGCCCGTCGGCCGAGTCCAGCTCGGCGGACGCGGTGAAGGGATGGTGGTACTCGGCGGTGGTCGGCCCGGTGTAGGACAGGCTGGTCGCGACCGGCCCGGAACCACCTCCGCCACCACCGCCACCGGATCCTCCGCAGCCATCCGCCCAGTCCACGTCGTCGAGGAAGGTCGGCAGGAGTTGCAGGTGGTCGCTGCTGAGGTAGGTCAGGTCGCAGTGCACCTCGTTGAACACGTACGTCCAGGCGGCCTGCTGATCGTGGGTCTGCGCGGGGTCTGCGGGAGCGTGTCGGTGTGGACAGTCCGGTTCGCCGTAGAGGCGCGTGACATAGCCCGCGGCATGCGCCTGCCGGATGGCGTCGAACTGGTCCCAGATCCCGGACGGGTCGAAGGCGCACGTGTCACCGGGCGTCCAGCCGAAGCTGATCATCGCGGTGTTCCAGGGGGCGGTGCCGGTTGTCGACAGGTGGCCGTCCAGCCGGGCGATCTGGTCGGTGGAGCCGTCGCGCAGCTGTGTACCGACCGAGACATGGTCCGCGTCTTTTTCCTCGTTGTGGCCGCCGGTGATCACGACGTCGACCGCCCCGGGCTGCGGCGTCTCACCGATCCGGGAGCTGAACAGCTGCCCCGGACCGCTGTAGAGGCTCTGGTACTCGACCAGTTCGCGCCGGATCTCCGTCCACGTCCGGTCGGGCACACCACTGGAACAGGTCGTGCCGGACTGCTGGCACTTGATCTCGATCACCAGGTAGAAGTGGCCGGAGTAGTTGGCGTAGACCCGCCCGTTGTTGGCCGTCACCTGGTCCATGAGCGGCTTGAGGTAGGTGTCGTCGAGGTAGCGCTTCGGGATGTCGCTGTTCGTGCTGCCGTCGTGCGGCCAGCTCACGTCGCTCTCGCACTGCTCGCCGTCCATGTCGTGGCACAGCGCCAGCCGGCCGCCGTCCAGCCAGACGTCCGCCTCCACACTGGTGAAGCCGTGACCGAGCGCGCCGGTCAGCGGTTCGTCGTTGAGGTAGTCGTTGTGCGCGTGCGCGTCGGGATCGATCTCCGCCGGCGTGATGGCGTTCGCCGTCATCGTGACGGCGCTCGCCGTCGTCGCCGGTTGAACCGCCCCCATGGTCAGCAGACCCGCGGCGACCGCGACCACCACTCCCCGGAACATCCGCATCCCCCTGATCCGCGCCGGCCTCCCCGGCGCGCACCCATCCTCACCGCCGACGGCCGGTCACGCTGCCGGTCATGGCGTCCCGGGACGTTGTCGGGACGGGCGGGACGCCGCGGGAAGGCACCGTGGTGCCTTCCCGCGCACCGCTCACGGCAGGAAGTACATCGGGTTCGGGAGCTTGACCGCCCTGTCCTCGTGGCCGTAGGACAGGTCGCTGTACTGGTCGCCCACGTTGAGGACGATGTCGTAGCCGAGTGACTGGATGTGCGCCCGGGTCTGGGACTTGTACTGGTCGGTCGTGCACGTGCTGCCGCAACTGAGGTACGGCGGCGGGGTCGTGCCCGGGTCGGCCTTCAGGAACAGCGCGACCGGCTGCGGATAGTGGTCGTCGGTCACCAGGTCGGTCAGCGTCGCCGCACGCTGGTGTTCGGGACGGCCGGTCAGGAAGAACACGGCGACACCGTGCGCCGACGCCCACTGCGCCAGCTTCAGGGTGGGCGTGATCGCCGGGAAGGCGTCCGCGTCGATCGCGGCCTCGTTGGACGCCGCGTTGTACGCGAACTGGCTGTCCACCTCCCAGCCGTAGGTCACCTCCGACGTGTCGTCGACGTCGAGCACGATCGCCGGGTGGTGCACGCCGTGGGCCAGCCGCTGCGACAGGTACCGCTGGCCGCCGGCGATCGCCTTGGCGACGTCCCGCCCCCAGGCGCTGTCCTCGGAGGCGTGGTGGTGACCGGACGCGTCGACCGTGCCGCCGTAGTACGCCTCGACCTGCTGTTCGACCTGGCCGATGTTGGGTGGTTCGTGGCTGCTCGCCGGACTCGTCCCGGGTTGGGCGGCCAGCGCCGTCGCCCCGCCGGCCAGGACAGCGGCAACGGCCGCGGCCGACGCCGTCCGTAACATGCCGCCACGAATTCTTCTGATGTTCACCCGTTGCTCCTCTCGGATTCAGATGGGTGACAGCAGATCACGTCGGGCGCGTGAACGCACCTGGCCACGCGGCGCCGACGGGTTCACGACCAGTCCCCCTGGTCGGACAGACCCACCGAGTGCACGCCGTCGAGTTCGGCCAGCACGCCGACCAGCTCGTGCGGCGTCCTCCCCTCGACGGTGAGCACGAGGTCGACGGTGGGATCGCCGACGTCGGCACGCTCGGTGTCCAACTGCAGCACGGAGAACCCCCGCTCGGTCGTGGCCCGCAGGACGTCGCGCAGCACACCGCGGCCGTCGGCGTAGCGCAGGTGCAGCTCGGCCGATGTCGGCGAGGTCCGGGTGATCAGCCGCACCAGCGGCGGATAGCCGTACACGACGAGGAAGTGCGCCGCCGTCACGGCGGCGGCCAGTACCGGTAGCCCGGCACCGCAGGCCGCACCGACGGCGGCCGCCACCCAGATCACGGCGGCGGTGGTCAGCCCGCGCACGATGTCCCGCCGCACGAAGATCAGCCCACCGCCGATGAACCCGATTCCGGACACGATCTGCGCGGCGACCCGGGACGGGTCGAGCACGACGTGCCCGGGCTGCAGCACGTCCGTGAAGCCGTACTTGCTGATCAGCACGAACAGCGCGGACCCCAGCCCGACCAGGGTGTGCGTCCGCAGCCCGGCGCTCTTCTGCCGCAGCTGCCGCTCCAGCCCGATCAGCGAGCAGAGCACCAGCGCGGCCAGCAGCTCGCCCAGCTGCAGCCATCCCTGACCGGTGGGTTCCATCATGTCGGCGACTCCTCGCACACGCGCGTATCCGCAGGCCACACGAGGTGCGGCTACCTCGGGACGCTACCGCCGACACTCCGGACGACGCCCGCCGGTTCGGCGGTAATCGGTTGGTAAGTCGCCTGCGTCAGCCTGGTCACGGTGGTGGTTTCGGACGGGGAAGGGCGGGGACGTTGGAACTGCGCATGCGGCTGACGGCGGCCGACCTGGGCAGGATCAGCATGACCGTTCGACCGCACCCGCTCTGGGAGCTGGTGCTGAGCCTGCACGTCTTGCAGGCCAGGATCGTGCCGGCGCCGTACGCGGGGTGGCGGCAGTGGGTGCTGCGGGTCCTGGCCAGGGACGACACGCTGCGGGAGCGGGTCAGGCGGCTGACGACACTGGTCCCGGCGACGGGCGACTTCCCGGACTTCCTGACGCCGGACGGGTCCGGTGGGTTCACCGACCTCCTGGAGGCGGTGCTCGCCACGCCACGCGACCGGCTGGCCCGCGAGCTGGCGGGCATCCCCACACCGTGGGTGCGCGATCTGGCCGACGGGAACGCCTCCGCGCTGCGCGACCTGGGCGCCGCGCTCACCCACTACCACGGTGCGTGCGTCGCCCCCTACTGGGAGCAGGTCGACGAACGGGTCACCGCCGAGCGTGAGCTGCGGGTGCGCATCCTGCTGTCCGGCGGGTCGGAGCAGCTGTTGCGCAGCCTGCCCGGCCCGATCCGGTGGGACGGCGACACCCTGGTCGCCGACTACCCGGTACGCCAAGACGTGCGGGTCGACGGGCGTGGCCTGACGCTGGTGCCGGCGTTCTTCTGCTGGCACCAGCCGGTCAGCTTCGTCGACCACGAACTGCCGCCGGTGCTGGTCTACCCGGTCGGCCACCCGGACGACGAGTTGCACGCCCGCTCGTCGGGCGGGCTGACGGCGCTGCTGGGGCCGACACGGGCCCGCATGCTGCACGTCCTTCGGACGCCGTGCTCGACGACGGAGATCGCCCGGCACATCGGCATCTCGGTGGGCTCGGCGAGCCGCCAGGCCACCGTGCTGCGGGAGGCGGGGCTCATCACGAGCGTGCGCCACGAGAAGGCCGTGGTGCACGCCCTGACCAGCCTCGGCCACACGATCACCGGCCGGACCTGCTGACCGTGGCACGATGGCGGTAGCAGGACCGGGAGGTGCCGACCATGAACGAGTCGCCGGACGACCAGATCACCGACGCCGAACTGGCGGACGACACCGCACACGACACGGTCGCCGACACCGCGCACGACACAGTGCCCGACGCCGCGGCCGTCGCCCTGCCGCAGCCGTCGACGTCGTCGATCCCGTCCATCGGGCCCGACGCACCGATCACCGACTACACCGACGACGGCACGCCGACGTTCGACTACGTCCGCGACCGGATCGAGGGCCGTTTCGCCACGTCACTGGGTGCGGCCGAACTGGCCGGGGACACCGCGCCCGCCGCGTCGCTGGAGGAGCAGTTCACCGCACGTGAACAGGCCGGCCGTGACCGCCTGGAGGAGATCCGCCGCGCGATGCGCAAGGAGTGATCCCGACCGGCGTCAGCTGTCGGCGGACGTGCGCAGCCGCTCGGCGAGGTCGTGCACGTGGCCGCGCAGCTCCTCGGGGGCCTCGATGACGAACGGCAGGTTCAGCCAGGCGAGGACGGACGGCACCCACTCCAACCGTTCGGCCCGCAACCGCAGCCGCACCCACCCGTCCGGCAACTCCCGCACCGTCGCCGACCCCGCCGGCAGCCGGGACCGGACCTGGTCGACCGTTCCCCGCACACGCAGTGACACCTCGTGCCGCCACGGCACGTCGGCCAGGCCGGACAGCACCCGGTCGGCGGCGTCGAACCCCGGTGGCACCTCGAACGAGCCCGGCAGTTCCGTCGCCGTCTCGATTCTGTCCAGCCGGAACGTCCGCACGTCACCGCTGTCGGAGTCCGCGCCGGTCGCGTACCACCGTCCGGAGTGGACGACGATGCCGTACGGGTGCACCGTGCGTTCGCTGCGCCGCCCGTTCCACGCCGTGTAGGTGATCGCGACCGGCCGCCGGTGCCGCACTGCCTCGGCGAGCGCGAGGAGCACACGCGTTTCCGGGCTGGTCGCTGCCGACCTGGCGGGCGCCGTGAAGTCGGCCGTCGCCAGCAGCGCGTCCAATCGGCGGCCGAGCGCATCGGGCAGCACCCGGCGCAGCTTGGCCGCCGCGCTCTCCACGGCCGCGACGGACGTGGTGACCAGGCCGGCCCGCCGTCCCGCGACCAGGCCGAGCAGCACGGCCAGCGCCTCCTCGTCGGTCAGCATCAGCGGCGGCATCCGGTAGCCGGGGGCGAGGTGGTAGCCGCCGTACCGGCCGCGCACCGACCGGACGGGCACGTCCAGGTCGACCAGGTGCTCGACGTAGCGGCGGACGGTGCGCTCGTCGACTCCGAGCCGCTCGGCCAGATCGGCGACGGTGCGGGTACCGCCCGACTGCAGGATCTCCAGGAGGGCGAGCACCCGGGCGGTCGGTCGTGGCATGTCACCCAGTTTCCCGCGAATACCGGGCGGATACTGCCCGGTATCGCTTTTAGCGTGTCCCCCATGTCGACCTACGTACTTCTTCCCGGGTTCTGGCTCGGTGCCTGGGCCTGGCGGTCCGTGACCACCCAGCTGCGCCGCCTCGGCCACGACGTCCACCCGCTCAGCCTGACCGGCATGGGCGAACGCGTGCACCTCGCCCGTCCGGACACCGACCTGGAGACCCACGTCACCGACGTGCTGAACCTGATCCACTACGCCGAGCTGCACGACGTGGTGCTCGTCGGGCACAGCTACGCGGGCGCCACGGTGGCCCCCACCGTCGCGGATCGGGTGCCGGACCTGATCCGGCGGCTGGTGCTGATCGACAGCGGGCCGCTGCCGGACGGGATGTCCCAGTCGGAGTTCGTGCCGCCCGAGGACCAGGCCCGCAACGCCGAACTGGTCCGCACGGCCGGCGACGGCTGGCGGCTGCCATCGCCGCCATGGGCGCAACTGCTCCCCGACCTGCCCACCGCCGAACTGCGCCGCATCGAACGCTTGTCCGCGCCGCAGCCGTGGGCCTCGGCCACCGCGCCGGTCCAGTTGACCGAGGCATGGCGGAAACCGCCCCGGCTGCACGTGCTGTGCAGCTTCACCGCCGACCAGATCCGGGAGAAGGCGGCATCGGTCCCGGCGTTCGCGCGCATGGTCGCCGACGACTGGAGCCACCGGGACCTGCCCGGTTCGCACTGGCCGATGTTCGACCGGCCCGCCGAACTGGCCGCGGTCCTGCACGAGGCCGCGTGACCGGACCCGGCGAACCCCGTCACCGGGCCAGGAGCGCTCGCAACGCCGTCGTGACGACGTCGGGAGCCTCCTCGGCCATGAAGTGACCACAGGAGACGGTGGCGTGCCGAAGGTCCTCGGCCCAGGCACGCCACCGGGCCTCCGCGTCGAACCCGAGCGCCGCGCCCCAGTCCTGCTGCAACACGGTGACGGGCATCCGCAGCCGGTTGCCCGACTCCCGGTCGATCCGGTCGTGATCGGCGTCGATCCCGGCCGACGCGCGGTAGTCGGCCACGATCGACGGCACCGCCGCGCGACTGGCCGCCAGGTATGCCGCGCGGACGTCGGCGGGGACGTCGCCGGTCGACCAGATGTCCAGGAAGTGCCCGAAGAACGCGTCCGCGCTGCCCTCGATCAGGGTCTCGGGCAGGCCCGGCGGTTGCGCCATCAGGTACAGGTGGAATCCCACCGCGGCCGTCCGGCCGTTCATCACCTCCCACATGTCCAACGTGGGCAGCACGTCCAGACACGCCACGTGGGTCACGGCCGCGGGGTGGTCCAGGCCGGCGCGGAACGCGACCAGCGCGCCGCGGTCGTGGCCGGCGACGGCGAACCGCTCGTGGCCCAGCGCCCGTGCCACGGCGACCACGTCCAGTGCCATGGTCCGCTTGTCGTACCCCGCGCCGACCGGCTTGTCGCTGGCACCGTAGCCGCGCAGGTCCGGGCAGATGACCAGGTGGTCGGCGGCGAGGTCGACGGCAACGTGCCGCCACATCAGGTGCGTCTGCGGGAATCCGTGCAGCAACACGATCGGGGTGCCGCTGCCGCCCACGGCCACGTTCAGGGTGACGCCGTCGGCACCGGGAACACGCTGCTCGGCGAAGCCGGGGATGGTCGGTGTCATGATGGCTGCTCTCGTCTCGACGTCCGGTGGACGACGTCGAGCCTGCCGGCGGCGAATCAGCGTTCGATCAGCGCGAGGTGCGGATGGAGTTCGGGGTGCTCGGGCCGGTCACCGCCCGGGACGACACCGGCGCCGTGGTCGATCTGCGCGGACCACGTCACCGGGCCGTGCTGGCCCGGCTGATCGTGGCGCGCCGCCGCGTGGTGCCGGTCACCCGACTCGTCGCCGACCTGTGGGACGAGCCGCCGCCGGGTGCCGTCGGTGCCGTGCAGACATTCGTCGCCGCGCTGCGCCGCGCACTGGAACCCGACCGCCCGCCCCGCTCCCCCGCGCGGCTGCTCGTCACCGACGGTCCGGGATACGCCCTGCGGACGGACGCCGTGGACGCCTGGCGGTTCGAGACGGCCGTCGGCGGTGTCCCGACGCCGGACCGGCTGCGGCAGGCCCTGGACCTGTGGCGCGGTCCCGCGTACGCCGACTTCCCGGACGCGCGCTGGGCGCGCGTCGAGCGGGCCCGCCTCACGGAGCTGCGGCTGCGCGCCGTGGAACAACTGGCACAGGCCCGGCTGGACGCCGGCCGCGCCGCCGATGCCGTCCCCGACCTGGACGCGCACGTCACCGAACATCCCTGGCGGGAGGACGCCTGGCGGCTCCTGGCACTCGCCCTCTACCGGTCCGGCCGCCAGGCCGACGCGCTGGCCGTGCTGCGCCGCGCCCGCGCGATGCTCGCCGATCAACTGGGTCTGGACCCGGGTCCCCGGTTGCGGCGACTGGAGGCCGACGTGCTCGCCCAGGACCCGCGCCTGGACCCGGCAACCGTGTGGACCAGGGCCGCCGACGCGTACGACCGGACCGTCGCCGTGGGTGCCCGCGCCCGGCTGGAGTCGACGGTCGGCCTGATCCGCACCCTCGCCGTCACCGGCGCCACCGGGCTGCGGGCCGCGCAGGAACACCGCATGGCCGCCATCGCCGCGGCGGCCGAGTTCGACGACCCGGAGCTGACCGCCCGGGTCATCGGCGCCTACGACGTGCCCGCGGTCTGGACCCGCAGCGACGATCCCGAGCAGGCACGACGGATCGTCGCCATCGCCGAGCACACGCTGGCCGCGCTGCCCGACGACCACGCGGCGGCCCGCTGCCGCCTGCTGGCCACCGTCGCGACGGAGATGCGCGGCACCCGCTCGCCACGGGGACCGGCCGCCGCCCGGGAGGCCGAACGGCTCGCCCGCGGCCTGCGCGATCCCGCGCTGCTGGCGTTCGCGCTCAACGGCGTGTTCATGCAGTCGTGCACTCGCGCCGGTCTCGCACCGCGCCGCGACGAGATCGGCGCCGAGCTGATCGCCGTCGCCGGCCGGCACGGCCTCGTCACGTTCGAGGTGCTCGGTCACCTCGTCCGCATCCAGGCCCGCAGCGCACTGGGCGACTTCGGGTCCGCCGACACGCACGCGGCGGCCGTGGACCGCATCGCCGAACGGCACGAACTGCCGCTGGTCGGCGTGTTCACCAGCTGGTACCGCGCACTGCGGCTGGCCGCCGCCGGCCGCACCGAGCAGGCGGCGTCCGCGTACCGGGCGGCCGGTGAGTTGCTGGACGGCGCCGGCATGCCCGGTGTGCGCGACGGCCTGCTGCCGCTGGCGATGCTGTCCCTGGAACCCGATCACGTCGACCCGGACGCGGACTGGGGTCCCTACCGGCCCTGGGTCGAGCCGCTCCGCCTGGTGCGCGAGGGCGACCACGCGGCGGCCGCGGCCGCGCTGCGCGTCGAACCACCGGCCGACCTGCTGTACGAAGCGTTGTCCTGCCTACAGCTCCGTGTCGCCCGGGAACTCGGCGACCACACCGCGGTGCAGCGGCTGCACGCCCGCCTGCTGCCGGCAGTGGACGAACTGGCCGCCGGCAGCGGCATGGTCACCTTCGGCCCGGTCGGCCGTCACCTCACCGGCTGACGGCCGGTTCGTCCAGGCGGATCGTGCTCACGAATTCGCCGAACCCCTTCGCCACCTGGCCGAACTGCTCCGGGGTGGCCGTCAGCGCGGTCTCCAGGACGATCCTGTGGTCGCCGTCCAACGCCAGGAACACCTGGTACTGCACGAGTTTCTCACCGCCCACGGACAGCGTGGCCACCTGGGCGACCGCCGAGTCGTACTCCTGCCGATGTGTCAGGGACACGCCGGTGCCCAGGCGGACCAACTTGCCCAGTGCCGCGTCGGCCATGTCGGCCAGCGACGTGCCGGTGGTGCGTTCACCGAGGGTGATGCTGGCGACGCGGCCGTTGCGGGACGGCTCGTG
The DNA here is from genome assembly GCA_035546415.1 of Pseudonocardiaceae bacterium. Lineage (GTDB taxonomy): Bacteria > Actinomycetota > Actinomycetes > Mycobacteriales > Pseudonocardiaceae > DATEPR01. Next base: position 10,555 of record DASZXM010000580.1, on the reverse strand, counting down.
CACGGCGGCGAACGCCGCCCCGGGTGCACCGGACCGCCGTGGGTCGACCGGCTGCCAGCCGTCCGGCAACTGGAACCGGATCGGCATCGGAATCGTGACCGCCATGTCCGCACTCCTGTTGCTCGTCATCAGAAGTAGTCCTCGATGCCCTTTGCGATGGTCTTCGCGCCACTTTCGACGTACCCACCGACGGTCTGCGCGCCACTGGCCACGTCGTTGCCGAGCGTGTCCGCGCCCTGTTCGATGTCGCCGCCGACCGTGCTGGCCGTCGACTCGACCTGCTGCGGGTTGACCTGGAGGTCCACGCTGCCGCCACCGCCGACGATGAAGTCACCGGCCAGGGTGCCACCGACATGGTAGGTCCCGCTGGAGTCCTCGTAGGCGTGCACACCGGCGCCCGCACCGACACCCACGCTCGGGCCGCCGCCCACGCTGACCCCGACGCCGCCCGCGCTGACCGAGTCGGTCACGTCGATCCCGGCGCCCGCCTCGGCGTCACCGCCGAGCGAGAAACCCGTGTCGCCCTGTGCGTCGGTGCCGACGAAGTTCTTCTCCGACAGCTTCGCGCCGGCCCAGCCGTCCATCTCGGACGTGCCGGTCACCCCGGCGACCGTGCCGGATCCCTTCATGTCGAGGTCGGCTCCGGCGAACCCGCCCACGTCCGAGCCGACACCGTCGGCGTTCGCCCACTCGCTGGCGTGTCCCTTGACGCCGAGGAAGCCCGTCCCGGTGCCGGTCAGGGTGGTGCCGTACGGGCCCTTGACGGTGTCGGTGATGGACCCCTTCGCGATGTACGCCTCACCGTCGGCATTGGCGGAGAAGCCGTCCGTACCGAGGTGGAACCCGGCGCTGCCGTCGGCTCCCAGGACGCTGCCCTCGCCGGTGCCGGACATCGTGACGCCGTCGCCCAGATCGACCGACCCGCCGGTCTTCCCGCCCATGAGCCGCACGCCGCCCTTGGCGTTCGCGTCGAACGACGACAAGCCGGTGCTGCCGCCGCCGGTCACCTGGCCGGTCAGCGCACCCGCGTAGCCCTGCGCGAGCTGCTGGTGCTTCTGGTACAACTGCCGGCCCTGCTCTCGGATGCCGTCCAACTGGCCCTGCGCCGCCTGCACCTGGCCGGTGGCCGACTGGTAGCGCTGCTGCGCCGACTGCGCGGACGCCTGGTCGGTGAACGTCTGCCCGGCCAGGTTCAGGTCCGGGTTGCTCTGTGCGCTCTGCAACTGCTGCTGCGCCTGCATGGCCTGCGACTCCAGGTCGTCGGCCTGCGACTGCATCGCACCCAACTCGGTCGACCACTGGTCGAGCACCTTGCCGGCGCCGGTCATCGCGCCGTGCACGGCGGTCATGTTCGTGCCCAGCTTGCCGACGTGGTTCTGGAAACCCTCGGCGGCCGGTCCGGTCCAGCTGTCGCCGACGTTCAGCCCGGACATCGCGTCCCGGGCCTCGGACATCTTGCCGCTGGACGAGTTCAGCGCGGTGACGTAGTCGTTGATCGCGCCGACGTCACCGGGTGCCGGGTCGAACCCCAGCGCGGGAAAACTGCGTGACGATCCCACCGAAGTCTCCTATTCCGCGAAGGGGCTGTTCCCGAGGCCGAACTGTGAGCCGGGGCTCGACGAGCCCTGCAGCGCGTTGGCCGCGGCGGTGCCGAAGTCCTGGACCGGGCTGGCCGTCCACGTGGGACCGGCGGATGCCGACGAAGCAGCGCTCCCGGCGCCGGCCACCGAACCGGACACGGCACCGGACACGTCGCCCGCCGCTCCCGCGAAGCCGCTCGCGCCACCGACCATCCTGCTCGCGCCGCCGGCCAAGCCGCTTGCGCCGCCGACCATGCCGCCCACACCGGGAGCCATCCCGTTTGCGTCGCCAGCCATGCCGCTGACGCCGCCGGCGTCGCCGGCCATGCCGCCCACGTCACCCGGCGCTCCGGCGAGACCGACGGCGCCACCGATCATCCCGGCCGCCTCGCCCGTCATCCCGGCGAAGTCGCCTGCGGTGGACGAGTCCGCTCCGCTGTACGACCGCACGGTCGACGCGAGATTGTCCGCCACGCCGCTGGTCGACTGTCCCAGGCCGGACAGATACCCGTGGAACAGTTCGGTGATCTGGCTCACCGCCTGGTTCAGATCCGGGTGCCCGAACTCCCCCTGTCCCGCACCGGAGATCGCGCCGGCAGCGCCGGTGATCGAATCGCCGATCCCGGACAGCTTGCCAGGCAACGCACCCACCTGACCGATGTCGATCCCGAACCCTGTCATCGCTTCTCTCCAAGCATCAACTCGAACTCCCCTGTGTGTTCGTCTTCGGCGGCGGCAGCATGACCGATTCGATCTCGCCGTCTTCATTCAGACGCCAGACGGTCGGCGGCGGTTCCGGCTTCTTCTGTTCCACCAACGGTTCCTGCCCGGCAGGCGGCACGGTTTGCCGGGGCGACAGGGAATCGTCGTCGTACTGTGCCGCCTCGTTGTAGGCAACCGGGTCGTCGGCGCCGCCGATGACACCCGCCGGTGCGGCCGTATCCGGTTGCTCGGGAACCGGTTTGTCGGTCACCGGCACCTTGCGTTTGTGCTCGGTCTGGCTGCCGCCCTCGGGTGCCATGCGCGGTGGCTGCATGAACGACCCACCGGGCGTCGGTGCCGCCCCCGGTGCCGGCTGTTCGGCGGGCTGGCTCGCTGCGACGCCGGGCAGCCCGGTGTCGTGGTGCTGGGCGTCGTTGTCCGTTCCGCCACCGGCATCGGCGTCAAGCACACCGGCGGACGCCTGGTCGGCGGGCGGCTCGGCGGGTTGCGGGTCGAGGCGAGCGGCGATGCTGCTGCCGCCGGACGGCACATACCCATGCCCGGTTGTCGGGCTGTCCTGTGTGGATGGTGGTGGAGCTGCGTGCTGCGCGACGGCCTGGTGGACCGGTGCCGGCGCGGACGGCGCGGAGGGCGTCACGGTCGGTGTGGACGGCGCGGCCGTCGGTGTGGGTTGCGCCGATGCCGGTGCGGACGGTGCGGGCGTTTCGGTCGTCGGTGTGGACGACACCGTCGTGGGCGTCGGTGCGGTCGCGGCCGGTGTGGGCGCGGGCGGGTTGCGCAGTCCGTCGAACGTGCCGACCGAGTGCTCGGCCAGGTCCCCGATTGCCGCGGCCACGCTCGCCCAGACCTGGTCCAGGTCGGCCTGTGCTTGGTCACAGGCGGTCTCGAACACGGCCAGCCGCGCCTCGTAGGCGGGGACGAACGCGTCCTGCAACCAGTCCTGCGCACTGTCCAGCACCATGTTCAGCACGTCCTGGTTGGACCGGCACACCGCGGGGTTGACAGCAACCCCGGCGAGCTGGGCCGCGTCGACCAGATAGTCACCGGGTATCGCGGCGCCGCTGGCCAGCAACGCGATGTCGACCAGCAGTTCCACGTTCTCGTCGGTCAGCCCGCCGACGGTGTCGGTGCCGAGCGCGAGCACCGCCTTCGCCTTGTCGAACGCGATCCGCTCGGCGGCGCGACTCGCCGCGCGGAGCGTCCGCCCCAGACCGTTGATGCCGGCCCAGACCGAACCCGAGGACGTGAGGAAGCCGGTGACGGTGGCCTTGGCCCGATCCGCCGCGTCACCCTGCCAGTAGTCGAACAGGGAGTTGGCCGAGTTGCGGTAGTCCAGGTCGCTCTCGGTCATGGTGGAGCAGAGCTGGTTGAACCGTTCCGCGTCGGCGTAGAGCCGGCTGAAACCGATTTCCCGCTGCGCGTTGTACCGGGCGACGATGTCGGACTCGAAGTTGAAGGACTTCTCCCGGAACCGGGCGTAGCTCGGCCCGAACCGGCGGAAGAACTCCAGGCCGCGCAGCCCCGCGTCGAAGATCGGCCGGGACGACGCCTCACCGGTGCTGCCGTCGATGAGCAGCCGGTCCTCGATCTCGGTCAGGTACTCCTGGGCACGCACCAGTTCCGGGTCGTCGGTGCGGGCGGTGGTGCGCTGGCCGGCCATCGTCACTACCCGCTCAACCCGGCGGCGGACTCGGCGTCGGTCTGCTGGTAGGCGTGCAGGGTGCTGGCCAACCGGTCGGCCATGGCCCGGCCGGCGGCCGCGTGTTCGGCCAGGACGGTCGGGATGGTCTCCTGCGTCATCTCGTGGTAGAGCCGGTAGAGGTCGGCGTAGCGGTCGCCACCCAGGTCGGACGCGCCGACCTCGCTGGACCTGATCCGCGCGACCTGCTCCGGCACGTCGTCGGCCTGCGCGGCCAGCGTGTGGCACACGGACGCGATCTCATCCGGCGACAGGGCGAAACCAGCCATCGGTCCGATCACCCGTTCATGAAGTCGGCGGCCTGTGCGGCGATGTTCCTGCTCTGCATCATCTGTACGCGGCGCTGCCAGGCCTTGCGCGCCGAACCACTCAGTTCAGTCGCTTTCTCGTCGGCCCGCCGGCAGGCGGCGACCAGTTCCGCGATGCGGGCCCTGGACCGTGCGGTCGCCTCGTCGAATTCCGCGCGTAGCCGCGCCGAGGTGTCGTCTTCCATGGTTACGCACGCCACCAACAACATTCCACGCGACGCGGTGAATCTCCCCCGCGCCTCCCCGTCATTCCCGGCGCCCAGTGTCGACTCCGGACCGACGGGCCAGCAAGTCGTTTGCACTCAGGCGCAAACGAACGGCCCGGTAGGTTGATGTCGTGACAGTTCGCATCGTGCACCTGAACAGGGCGACGTTCGAGGCGCTCGCGGCCGGCGACCTGGCGGCGGCGAACGCTGCCAGCCCGGTCCCGCTCACGGCGCACTTCGCCGGACCCGACTGGCGGTCGGTGTGGGAACGGCGCAGGCGGCAGGCGGACGCGGACCCGGCCAGCGCGGCCTGGGTCACCGGCGTCATCTGGGACGAGGAACGGGAACTGGCGGTCGGCCGCGCCGGCTACCACGGCCCACCGGACCCGGCCGGCATGGTCGAGATCGGCTACGCGGTCGACCCGGAACACCGCCGCCGCGGCTACGCCCGCGCGGCACTGGAAGCCCTCCTGACCCGAGCGGCCCGCGAACCGGACGTCCACACGGTCCGCGTCACGATCAGCCCGGACAACGAGCCGTCCTACCGGCTGGCCGCCCAGTACGGCTTCGCCGAGGTCGGTGAACAGTGGGACGACGAGGACGGCCGCGAGATCATCTACGAGGTCCCGGCCAACACGGACTAGCGATCAAGATCAACTCGTCGAAGTCCGGCCCGGGACACGACGTACAGGAACGGGCCGGGCACCGCACACGCCGCGGCCAGCCTGTCGACGACCCCGAGAAAGAGTCCGGCCATGTCCGCCGCGCGGAGATTCCCGCTGGTCGGACGGAACGCCATCACGCCGTGGTCAACGAGCGCAGCGCGTTCGGCAGGCCGGTACCGGATGCGCTCGTCCTTCATGAGCACGGTCCACCCCTCGCGACCCGCCCGGGCCAGCCACTCGACGTCGGCGACCGCTTCGTCCGCGGGTATGCCGTACACCTCGGCCAGCGTGTGCAGGCGCAACCCGGCCGCACGGAACAGCTCGGGCACCTGCCGTCGACCGAGGCTGCGATCCAGGAGCAGCGTGGGCAGGCCGTCCGGATGCCCGATCACCGTCATGACCTGCGCTGATCAGGCCGCGGCCCGCGTGGCGATGCGGACGGCGTCTTCCAACTGGTCACGCGGCATGCCGTACTCCTCGGCCACGACATCCAGCGGTTCACCCGCCCGGAACAGGTCGAGAGCGTCCTCCAACCGGGCGCCGCCACGGACGAAGACGGGTTGGCCGAATCCGCGAGTGGGATCGACGACGATCTCCGCCACCGCGTAGGCCGGCAGCCGAATCAACCGCACGTAACCCTCGTCGTCGAACTCGACGCGCCGCAGATACGCATCCACGACGTCGTTGAAGACCCGTTGTCCGTTGCGCACCACCACGAGGTCACGCGCGGCTCGCGCCAATTCGGGACTGTCAGCCGCCTCGGCGTAGTCGAACAGGACTTCGGCACCATCGGTGTAGAGACGACGACTGGCCAAGGCGTGCGCCACCCCGAACTCGCCATCCAACTGTTCCAGGGCCGGACGGATTCGTTGCAGTGGTACACCGCTGCGGCGGATCGCGGTCAGCACCACTCCTTCGGCCAGGCCGATGAACGGGATGACCGGCTGCCGCTGTCCCCGGTGCGGAAATGTGGTGAGGATCGGAGCGCCCACCACCTCGGGACGCCCGGTTGGACGGTTGCGGTAGCCATGCGCCCAGGCGTTCAGCGTGCTGGCCGGAACGTCCAGGTACTGAGCGGCCTCCCGCACCGTGTACAGCGCCGTGGAGAACCGATCGAGCGCAGCAGGGCGCTCATCGCCGACACCCACCCAGAGATCACCACTCTCCTGTCATCGCCACTCCCGGGCACATTATGTATATCCGCTGGGTGACGGCCCAGGCGACGCACCGCTGGTCCGCGAAGCGGCCGCCGGGATCGAGGTCGCCGCGGGTGCGGGCGTCAGACCAGCGGGGTGATCTCCACTCCGCTGTGGTCGTGGGTCACCTCGGCCAGGTCGGCCACCAGTTCGAGGACGCGGTCCAGGTCGGGGGCCTGGAGCAGGTAGAAGCCGCCGATGACCTCCTTCGTCTCCAGGAACGGGCCGTCCGTGACGAGGGGGCCCTCTACGCCGGCCCGCATCGAGGTCGCCGTCGACGTCGGGCCCAACTGCCCGGACGCGAGGATCGCCGCTCCGGCGTGCTCCCGGAACGCGCGGTGTCCGTCGTCGATCTGCCGCCGCTCCTGCGGTGACATGCCCTCCCACCGCTGTTCGTCGCCGTAGATGAGCACCAGGTACTTCGCCATCGGTCCACCTTCCATCCCGGGGAAAGCCCGCACCGGGACGACGCACGGGAACGCCCGGATCGACACGGCCGCCGGCAGACGCACGTCACTCGGCCGCACCGTCGCCGCCGCTACGATGTGGCCGATGGATGCCAGTGTGCTCGGCGGCGTGGCCACGCGGGTGCCGCGATGATCCTGCCGCATATCGACGAGCACGCCGTCACCATCGACGCGAGTCCGGCGGCCGTGTGGGACGCGCTGCTGCGGGTCGTGGAGCGGTCGTTCACGTCGGCGTCGTTCGCGGCCCACGCCCTGGGGTGCCACGATGTCGCCGCCCGAGGTCCCCGACCCCTGGCGGTCGGCTCCGCGATTCCAGGTTTCCACGTCGTCACCGCCGACCCACCGCACGAGTTGGCCCTGGCCGGCCGTCACCGGTTCGCCGACTACGAGCTGATCTTCCGCATCGACGGGCCGGCCGGGCACGAACCGGACGGGCACGTCCGGCTGCGCGCCGAGTCGCGGGCGGCGTTCCCCGGCCTGACCGGGACGGTCTACCGCACGCTGGTGATCGGCACCGGTGGCCATGTGCTGGGCGTCCGGCATCTCCTGGTGACGGTCCGGCGCCAGGTCGAGTAGCGCCAGATCGAGTAGCGCGATGGACCACCGCCGCTCCGCCGGAATAGACGGCCGGGCGGGGGCGTCGTGGAAGGGTGAGTCGACGGAAGGGACTTCACCATGGCCGACAAGCCGAAACTCCAACCCGGCCCGGACCACCCGATCACGGTCGACCGCAACCCGGCGCGGGTCGTGGTCACGCTCGGCGGCACGAAGATCGCGGAGACGTCGAACGCCCTGACGCTGCGCGAGTCGACCTACCCGGCGGTGCAGTACGTTCCGCGCGCGGACGTCGACATGAGCCTGCTGGAGCGCACCGACCACGCCACCTACTGCCCGTACAAGGGTGACGCCGCGTACTACTCGATCCGCAGCGGCGACCAGGTGCTGGAGAACGCCGTGTGGACGTACGAACAGCCCTACGACGCCGTCGCCGGCATCAAGGACCACCTGGCGTTCTACACCGACCGGGTGGAGCTGACCGAACAGCCCTGACGGCCGGCGTCAGAGTTCGACGGTGCCGCGGATGCATGTGGTGCTGCGCCCGCCGACCCAGATCGCGCCGTCCTCCTCACGCAGCGTGACCGTCCCGCGCCTGCCGACCCGGGCACCCTGCCCGGCCGTGTAGGAGCGCGGGGCGGTCCCGTTGCCGATGAGCCACTGCGCGATCCCCGCGTTCAGGCTGCCGGTCACCGGGTCCTCGGTGACCCCGACCGGTCCGGCGAACGCGCGCACCTCGAACTGCCGGGGCGAACCCTCCGGGTAGGCGCCGACGACACCGAGCATCAGTTCGCGCAGGGCCGGGTGGTCGGGTTCCAGGGCGAGCACCTCGTCGGCCGAGGCGAGTTGGACGGCTGCCCACCCCGGGCCGTTGTCCACCCACTGGTGCGCGACGATCCGTTCGGCCGGGATGCCCAGCGCGCGAGCGGCGCGGTCGACGTCGCCGGGGTCCAACGGCCCTTCGCGGAGCAGTGTGGGCGCGCGAAAGCTCAGCTCGTCACCGGTCCGGCGCAACTCGACCAGGCCCAGCCCACACTCCTGGACGACCGTGTCGTCCGAACGGCCACCGGCTTCCAGCCACGCGTGCGCCGACCCGAGCGTCGGGTGCCCGGCGAACGGGATCTCACCGCCCGGGGTGAAGATGCGCAGGCCGTAGTCGGCGCCCGCGGCCTTCGGCGCCGTGACGAAGGTGGTCTCGGACAGGTTGGTCCACCTGGCGAACGCGGCCATGTCCGCATCGGACAGCCCGTCGCCGTCGAGCACGACGGCGACCGGATTGCCGAGGTAGGGCTCGTCGGCGAATACGTCGACCTGCGCGAACGCCCGCGACCGTCGGTCAGTCATCGGCGAAGTCTCCCGTTCTCCCGGACGGCACGGCTCCATTGTGCCGGCCTGCCGGGGCGGGAGGATCGTCGGCTTACCGGATGACCCGCACGTCGGCCGCGTCGACGAACGCGACCCGGTGACCGAGTTGGATCTCCAGGTACTTCCGGCCGCCGAGCACGTCGGTGTGGTCGTCCGGGGCGCTGTTGTCGAACGTGTGCGCGTAGTAGTAGTCCGTCGGGGTGGTGCCACCGAGGACGTACGACTGTCCCGGTTGGATGGTGTAGACCAGCGGCGACTGCGCGCGCACCGGGATCGCCGACGGGTAGTCCGACGCGTCCGGGTAGGCCGTGCCGTAGACGGGCACCGACGTCACGCCCGCCTTCGGCACGACGACCGCCGCGGATGTCGGCGTGGCCACCGGGGCGCGGCGCGGGTTCTCGAACCACACGCGGGCGCCGTCCCACCAGATCGCGACCCAGTCGCCCTGCCGGCCGGCGACCACGAACCGCTGGCCGGCGCTGGCCTTGTCACCCCAGTCCGCGGCGCACTCGGTGCCGCCGGTGTTCAGACCGGGGTCGTTGAACAACGGTGCGGTCGGGCTCGGGGCGGTGCGCAGGTACACGAAACTCGCCGGCTGCGCGGGCAGCACCGTGTTCGTCTCGCAGTCGGTGACCTGCTGGATGTTGTTGGCGAACACCGGGTTGATCGTGACCACGTCGGCGTTCGGGCCCGCCGTCGGCACGGTGGGCCTGCCGAGCAGCGCCATGAAGTGGTTCCAGTTCCAGAACGGCCCGGGGTCCCAGTGCATGCCGGCCACGTACGCCTCGGTCGGGCCGGGCACGTTGTCGTGGCCGATGATGTGCTGGCGGTCCAGCGGCACGTGGTAGCGCGCGGCCAGGTAGCGGACCAGGGTGGCCGTGGTGCGGTAGAGCCGTTCGGTGAACCACGTGGCTCCCTGCACGGCGTAGCCGACCTGCTCGATGCCGATGGCGTGCATGTTCACGTACCAGTTGCCGGCCTGCCAGGCGACATCCGCGTCGGGCACCATCTGCGTGACGGTGCCGGTGCTGCCCTGCACGACGTAGTTGGCGCTCACGTACTGCGCCGGGTCCTGGAACTCGGCGACGGTGCCGTCGTAGGGCTCCTCGGTGTCATGGATGACGATGTAGTTCACCGTGAGGTGCTTGTTCGGCCGGTCCGCCAGGTCGTAGTTGCCGTAGTCGCTCGGGTCGGCGCTGTCCTGGGCGTACGCGGCCGGGACGTAGTCGCACGACAGGCCTGCCGGGCACTCGGCCCGCCGGCCGGTCGGCTTCGGCGTCGTGGCAGGGTGCACGTCGGGCTGGGCGGCGAGCCGGAGGTACTGGCCGTCCTCGGTGCGCCGGGCGGCGCCGGTGCGGATGGTGGCGAAGACCTGGTCGGCGAAGTCGTCGGTGCCTGCGTAGTCGGCGACGGCCCGGTACCAGCCGGCGACGGTGGCCGGCCGCGTGCCCGCGTCGTGGGCCAGCAGCGCGGCGCCGCCGCGGATGTTGGCGCGCTCGTCGGTGCGCAGCGTGGCGGGCGCCAGGTGCAGGAGCCCGGCGGCCGTGACGAGCGTGCGCAGTGCCGGGTCGTCGGCATCACCCTTGGCCGACGGGGCTCGGACGTCGGTGAGGCCCATCGGGCGCGTACGGCGTGGTCCTCCCACAGCGTCTCGTTGTACGACACGGCGAGCAGCACGGACTCGGGAACGCCGAACTCTGCCGCCGCGGCGGCGAACTCGGCTGAGCGATCGGCGACGGTGGCCTGCGCGGGGAGCGGCACGAACAGCGCCAACCCGAGCGAACCGGCCAC
>DASZXM010000579.1:0-3718 GCA_035546415.1 Pseudonocardiaceae bacterium | reverse complement strand
GTCCATGGGAGGTGTCCGCCGCGAATTCGACGCGACGATCACCGAACAGCGCCCCGACGAACGTGTGGCGTGGCGCGCCGACAACGGCCCCACCCAGGCAGGAGTGGTGACCTTCCACCGGATCGACAACGAGACGACGAGGGTCCACCTCCAACTGGAACTGGAGCCGGAAGGTATCGCCGAACGAGCAGGCGCGATCGCCGGGGTGATCGGCCACAGCCTGCAGGGTGACCTGGAGCGCTTCAAGGACTTCGTCGAAGCCCGGGGCGTGCAGACAGGCGCGTGGCGAGGCGAGGTGAAGCCAGGCCCGCAGGACAACCAGGCAATCGGCCACACACCGGGACGCCCGCAGAGTTGAGGCACCCTGCCAAGGGATGAAAGTCCGGGCCATGCACCCCACGAGAGGGGATGCATGGCCCGGACGTGTTCTTGGGTGGGGAACGGTGGCTGAACCGTGGCCGGGGCGCGCTACTACCGGCGGCGGTAGCCGAACGCCCAGCCGCCGTCGCCTGGTGGCCGTATTCGGCGCGAGAGAGGTGCGTGGCCCGGCGGCGTTCTGGCCGAACAACCGCCGCCCAACCTCGGCCCCGGGCGCACACCAACCTCGGCCGGGGCGCACAACCCGCCGACGGGGGCAGCGCCCAGCCGCCTCCGCCTGGTGACGCGTTCGGCCCTACGTGCCCGAGCGGACCTACTTGCCCAGAGCCTTGGCCAGCTGATCCTTGCTCATCTTCGAGCGGCCCTTGATGTTGCGCTGCTTGGCCTCGTTGTACAGCTGATCCCGCGTCGGTCCCTTGGGCCCCCGCCGCCCGGACCGCTGCCCACCCCGACTCTGCGGCGACTTGTCCTTGACCGATGTCTTGCTGGCCGTCCGGGACTCCCCGCTCTGCGCCCGGTTCTTGTTCACCGTCCGGGCGGCGATCTCCTTCGCCCGACCCTCACTGGCGCCCCGATCCTCGGCGCTGTCCTTGACGTGCTCGTACTGCCGTTCCCGCTTCTTGCTCCACGCCCTGGGCATGGCAACCTCCTCACTACCACGACTCCTGCGAACCGAGTACCCACTCCGACCGGTTCTGATTCGAGCGCGCCCCGTCCGGGTAGTCGTCGCACAGGACGAACTCGGGAGGGATACATGGCTCAGACCGTCGGCGACTACCTGCTCGAACGCCTCCGCCAGTGGGATGTCGATCAGGTGTTCGCCTATCCGGGTGACGGCATCAACGGGATCGTGGCCGCGTTCGGCCGCGCGGACAACCAGCCCCGGTTCGTGCAGGCCAGGCACGAGGAGATGGCAGCGTTCGAAGCCGTCGGCTACGCGAAGTTCTCCGGCAAGGTCGCGGTGTGCATGGCCACGTCCGGGCCGGGGGCGATCCACCTGCTCAACGGCCTGTACGACGCGAAGCTGGACCACGTTCCGGTCGTCGCGATCGTCGGCCAGACCGCGCGCTCCGCGATGGGCGGCAGCTACCAGCAGGAGGTCGATCTCCAAAGCTTGTTCAAGGACGTCGCCAGCGAGTACCTCGTCGAGGTGAACGTCGCGGCACAACTGCCCAACGCCCTGGACCGGGCGATCCGGGTGGCACAGGCACAGCGGGCACCCACAGCCCTGATCATTCCGTCGGACCTGCAGGAGGAGCCCTACACGCCCCCGGCGCACGAGTTCAAGCAGGTGCCGTCCAGCCCGCCGAGCCTGGTTCGCTCGACAGTCGTGCCGGCCGTCGAGGAAATCCGGCGGGCCGCCGAGCTGATCGACGCGGGTGAGCGGGTCGCCGTTCTCGTCGGCCAGGGCGGTCGCAACGCACGCGCTGAGGTCACCGAGTTCGCCGACATCACCGGCGCCGGCGTGGCAAAAGCGTTGCTGGGCAAGGACGTCCTACCCGACGACCTACCGTGGGTGACCGGTTCGATCGGCCTGTTGGGCACGCGGCCCAGCTACGAGCTGATGCGCGAGTGCGACACGCTGCTGATCGTCGGGTCGAACTTCCCGTACAGCCAGTTCCTGCCGGAGTTCGGGCAGGCACGGGCGGTGCAGATCGACATCGACGGCCGGTTCATCGGCATGCGCTACCCGACCGAGGTCAATCTCGTCGGCGACGCCGCCGCGACGCTGCGTGCGCTGAACGCCGAACTGCACCGCAAGGAGGACCGTGGCTGGCGGGAGAAGATCGAGAAGAACGTCGCCGACTGGTGGGGCACGATCGAACGGCAGTCGCTGCTGCCGGCGAAGCCGAGCAATCCGATGCGGATCGCGTGGGAGCTGTCGTCCCGCATTCCCGACGACGCGATCGTCACGGCCGACTCCGGTTCGGCGGCCAACTGGTACGCCCGGCACCTGAAGCTGCGCGGGGAGATGCGCGGATCGCTGTCCGGCACGCTCGCCACCATGGGACCCGGTGTGCCGTACGCGATCGGCGCGAAGTTCGCGCACCCGGACCGGCCGGTGATCGCGCTCGTCGGCGACGGCGCCATGCAGATGAACGGCCTGGCGGAGCTGATCACCATCGCCCGCTACCACGAGCTGTGGAGCAACCGGACGTGCGTGATCTGCGTGCTGCACAACAACGACCTCAACCAGGTCACGTGGGAGCTGCGCGCGATGACCGGGTCGCCGAAGTTCGAGGAGTCCCAGGTGATCCCGGACATCTCCTACGCCGGGTTCGCCCGCTCGATCGGTCTGACGGGCATCGCCGTGGACAGCGACGACGCCATCGGTGCCGCCTGGGACGAGGCGCTGGCCGCGACCGGCCCGGTCGTACTGGACGTCCGCTGTGACCCGGACGTGCCGCCGATCCCGCCGCACGCCACGTTGGACCAGGTGAAGTCGATGGCCGAGTCGGTGCTCAAGGGCGACCCGGACGCGTGGCACCTGATGGTGACCGGTGCGAAGACGAAGGCGCAGGAGTTCCTGCCGAACAGGAGTTGATGTGTACCGGACAGCCGATCCGGCTATTCCCCGATCATGACCACGAGCGTGTCCACCGACGTCCCGGCACGGCTCGACCGGTTGCCGTGGGCGCGGTGGCACTGGATGGTGCTCGTCGGCCTGGGCACCGTGTGGATCCTGGACGGGCTGGAAGTCACCATCGTCGGCGCGCTCGGGTCCCGTCTCACCGATCCGGCAGGCGGCCTGCACCTGTCCGACGCGGGTGTCGGGCTGGCGGCGTCGATCTACATCGTCGGCGCCGTCGTCGGTTCGCTCGTCCTCGGGTACGCGACCGACCGCTTGGGCCGCAAACGGCTGTTCCTGGTGACCCTGGTCATCTACCTGGCCGCGACGGTCCTCACCGCCGTGTCGTTCAACCCGGTGTGGTTCTTCGCGATGCGGTTCTGCGCCGGCTTCGGCATCGGTGGTGAGTACGCGGCCATCAACTCCGCGGTCGACGAGCTGATCCCGGCCCGCGTCCGGGGCCGGGTCGACCTGGCGGTGAACGGTTCGTACTGGCTGGGCGCGATGGCCGGTGCGGCACTGACGATCCCACTGCTGAACACGTCGCTGTTCGCGCCGGGCCTGGGTTGGCGGTTGGCGTTCGCGCTCGGCGCGCTGCTCGGGTTCGGCATCCTCCTGGTGCGCCGCAAGGTCCCGGAGAGCCCGCGCTGGCTGTTCACCCACGGCCACGTCGACGACGCCGACCGGCTGGTCGCCGACATCGAACGCACGGTGAGCGAGCAGACCGGCGACCGGCTCGACGACGTGGACGACAGCATCCGGGTCCGGCCG
>DASZXM010000578.1:0-3372 GCA_035546415.1 Pseudonocardiaceae bacterium | reverse complement strand
TGGTGTGCGGCACCAGCCACCCGGAGTCGGTGGACGCGCTGCTCACCGAGACGTCGACGCGGGGCATGCGGATGGTGGCCGGCAAGGTGCTGATGGACCGCGGCGCACCCGAACCGCTGCTGGACGGCGCCGACCACGGCTACGCGGCGGCATCCGCGCTGATCCAGCGCTGGCACGGCCACGGCCGGACCGGCTGTGCGGTCATACCGCGGTTCCCGCCCGCGTGCTCCCCGGCCCAACTGGCCGTCGCGGCGACACTGCGCCACGACCATCCCGGTGTCCTGGTCCACGGCCACATCGCGGAGACCGCCGACGAGGTGGACCTGGTGCGCGGGCTGTTCCCGGACCGAGCCGGTTACCTGGACGTGTACGAGCACTTCGGCCTGGCCGGGCCGGGTTCGGTCCTGGCCCACGGCGTGCACCTGACACCGGCCGAACTGGCCCGCTGCCAGGACACCGGCACAGCCCTGGTGCACTGCCCGACGTCCAACCTGTTCCTCGGCAGCGGTCTGTTCGACCTGCGGACGGCACTCGACCCGGCCCACCCGGTGACGGTCGCCCTGGGCACCGACATCGGCGCCGGCACCAGCTTCTCGCTGCTGACCACGCTGGGCGCCGCCCACCAGGTGGCCCGGCTGCGCGGCTGGGTGGTGGATCCGTTGCGCGGCTTCTACCTGGCCACGCTCGGTGGCGCGTGCGCACTCGGCCTCGGCGACCACATCGGCGCCCTGGCGCCCGGCCACGAAGCCGACCTGGTGGTGCTCGACCCGGCGGCCACTCCCCCGCTGGCCCGCGGCACCGAACGCGCCGAGTCACTGACGGACCTCCTGTTCTCCCTGGCCACCCTCGGCGACGAACGCGCCGTCCACGCCACGTACGTGGCCGGCCACCGCGTCACGAAGGCAGGGTCGGCCGGCTGACCCGCGGCTCGACCACGCATGAACGGCCAGGCGCTGGGTACGCCACCGCCATGCGACTGGGAGTGTTGGACGTCGGCTCCAACTCGGCACAGCTCCAGGTGGTCGACGTCCGCAGTGGCGCACCACCGCTGCCGACCTACGCTCTCAAGGCACCGACCGATCTCGGTCAGGAGTTCGACGCCGACGGCTCGATCACCCCGACCGGCGTGGACCGGGTGGTGCGCGCTGTCGACCGCGCAATGCGCACCGCGCGTCAGTTCAGTGTCGACCAGCTGTACGTGTTCGTCACCGCGGCCGTGCGGGACGCCGCGAACCGTGAGGTGATCCTGGACCGGTTGGAGAACGAGTGCGGTGTGCGACCGCAGTTCCTGGCCGGAGAGGACGAGGCCCGCCTGACGTACCTGGCCGCACATCGCTGGTACGGCTGGTCGGCCGGGCGGCTGCTGATGATCGACATCGGCGGCGGGTCGACGGAGATCGCGCTCGGCCGGGACGCCGAGCCGGATCTCGCGCTGTCCCTTCCGTTGGGTGCCGGCCGGCTGACCAGGGAGTTCCTGCCCGACGAACAGCCCGGTGCACGGCAGCTGAAGGCACTGCGCAGGCATGTGAACGCCACGCTGCGCGAGGTGAGCGACCGGTTGCGGTGGGAGGGTCCACCGGACAAGGCCGTCGCCACGTCCAAGACGTTCAAGCAGCTGGCCCGGCTGGCCGGTGCCCCGCCGCAGCGCAAGGGACCGTTCGTGCGCCGCACGCTCGCCGCCAAGGACCTCGGCGACTGGATTTCCCGGCTGGCCAAGCTGTCCGTGGCCGAACGCGCCGAGTTGCGGGGCGTGTCCCGGTCCCGGGCCCGGCAGATCATCGCCGGTGCCGTCGTGGCCAAGGCCACGATGAAGGCGCTGGACGTGGCCACTGTCGAGGTGAGCCCGTGGGCGCTGCGCGAAGGGATCGTCCTGCACTACCTGCAGAGCAATCTGGACCGGACCCCGATCGTGCCGCTGCGCCCCTTCGTGGCCGTCACCGCGGGGGCCGCGGTGCACAGCCTGGAAGCGAAGCGAACCGAGCAGAACGGAGTACACCCGTGACGAAGGCGATCACCGTACTGGGCACCGGGATCATGGGCGCCGGGATGGCGCGCAGCCTGATGCGCGCCGGATTCGACGTGACCGTCTGGAACCGCAGCCGGGACAAGGCGGTGCCGCTGGCCGACGACGGCGCCACACTCGCTCCCGACGCGCGCACCGCGGTGTCGGCCGCCGATGTCGTGATCACCATGCTGTTCGACGCGGCGGCCGTGACCGAGGTGATGCGTGACGCGCTGCCGGCACTGCGTTCGGACGCCGTGTGGCTACAGACCAGCACCGTCGGGCTGGAAGGCACCGACCGGCTCGCCGAACTGGCCGAGCAGCACGGCGTCGCGTTCGTCGACGCGCCGGTACTGGGCACGCGGCAGCCTGCCGAGGAGGGCACGCTGATCGTGCTGGCCGGCGGTCCGCCCGCGGTCCGCGACCCGCTCACGCCGGTCCTGGACGCGATCGGCGCCCGCACCGTCTGGGTCGGCGAACGGCCCGGTGACGGGCACCGGCTCAAGCTGGTCGCCAACTCGTGGGTGCTGTCGGTCACCGCGGCCACCGCGCAGGCCGTGGGCCTGGCCGCCGACCTCGGCGTGGATCCGCGGCAGTTCCTGGACGCGATCGCGGGCGGTCCGCTGGACTGCCCGTACGGCCAGCTCAAGGGCAAGGCGATGATCAGCGGCGACTTCCCGCCCGCGTTCCCGGTCAGCGGCGCAGCCAAGGACGCCGGCCTGATCCGGGACGCGATGCGGTCGGCCGGCACGAACGAGGAACTGATGACCGCCCAGCAGCGGCTGTACGAGGCGGCACGCGACTCCGGGCACGGCGACGACGACATGGCGGCCGTGGTCACCGCGATCCGCGGTACCCGGTCCCAGTTCGTGAATACATCTCGGCGGAAGTGGCAATGACAGTCGTGTGAACTCGATTCTGGACGCCGACGCCCCGAAGCCGCTGCCGGCGCCGCGCACCACCGCGATGGTCGCCGAACAGCTGCGTCACATGGCCGGTTCGGGCGTGCTCGATCTGCCGCTGCCCGGAACCGGCAACACCGCGTCGCGGTGGGCCACGCTGGCCGGGATCGGGCGGTGCGACCTGACGCTGGCCAGGCTGGCCGAAGGGCACACGGACGCGCTGGCGATCCTCGCCGAGGCGGGCCGACCGGCCGTGCCGGGCGCGCTGTACGGCGTGTGGGCCGCCCGGCCCGGTGGCACCGGCGCCACGGTCGACGACGGCCGGCTCGTCGGCACCGTGCGCTTCTGCTCCGGTGCCGGCTCCCTGGACCGCGCCCTGGTCGTGGCCGCCACGTCGGACGGCACCGGATGGCTGTTCGACGTCGACCTGGCCGATCCGTGCGTGCACCGGGACCAGGACAGCTGGCA
>DASZXM010000577.1:0-2081 GCA_035546415.1 Pseudonocardiaceae bacterium | reverse complement strand
CCGACCGCCACCGACGCGCCGGTGTTCGCCGGTGTCGCGGACCAGCCGCTGTTCCCGGTCACCGTCACGCCGGGCGCCGGTTCGGTGCGGTGCGTGTACCGGCTCGACCACCTGGCCGAGCCGGTCGCGCACCAGTTCGTCCGGCACCTGGCCCACGTGCACGAACAGGTGGTCCGGGCACCGGAAACGCTGGTCGCGGATGTGGAACTGCTGGACGACGCGGAGCGGTCGCGGGTGGCGGCCCTCGGCCGGCCGGCGCGACCACTGGTCAGCACCCCGGCGACAGTGCCCGAACGGTTCCGGGTGGCGGCCGCCGCGACACCGGACGCCGTCGCGGTGACCGACGGCACGACGCGGCTCACCTACGCCGAACTGGACCACGCGTCCGACCTGATGGCCAGCGGCCTGCGCGCACTGGGCGTGCGGGACGGCGACCGGGTCGGCGTGTGCCTGGAACGCACGGCGGAACTCGTCGTCAGCCTGATCGGCGTGGTCAAGGCGGGCGCGGCCTATGTACCGACCGACCCGAACTACCCAGCCGAGCGGCTGGCGTACACGGCACGGGATGCCGGGCTGCGCGTCGTCGTGACGCGGCTGCCGGCCTTCCCGGCCGAGCAGTGCCGGACACCGGACGAGGTCACCACGGCGGCCGACGGCACCGTGCCCACGCCGGACGTCGCACCCGGCGAACCGGCGTACGTCATCTACACGTCCGGCTCGACCGGCCGACCCAAGGGTGTCGTCGTGCCGCACCGCAACGTGATCAGCCTGGTGGACGCCACCCGCGGCGACTATGGGCTGGGTGCGTCGGACGTGTGGAGCATGTTCCATTCCAGCGCGTTCGACGTGTCCGTGTACGAGATGTGGGGCTGCCTGCTGACCGGCGGCCGGCTGGTCGTCGTCCCCTACTTCGTGTCCCGCGACCCGGAGCGGTTTCGTGACCTGCTGGTCGCCGAGCGGGTCACGGTGCTCAGCCAGACGCCGTCCGCGTTCGCCCAGCTGCTGCCCGTCGACCACCGGAACCTGGCGACCCGGCTGGTGATCTTCGCGGGCGAGCCGCTGGACGCCCGGATGCTGCTGCCGTGGTTCGAGCAGCATCCGGACACGGTGTGCCGCATGGTGAACATGTTCGGCATCACCGAGACGACCGTGCACACGACGGTGCAGACGGTCAGCAGGGACCTCGCGCTGGCGGCGTCGAAGTCGGTCGGGCCGGCACTGCCCGGGTGGCACCTGTACGTGATGGACCAGGCCGGCCGGTTGGTGCCGCCCGGTGTGGTCGGCGAGATCTACGTGGGCGGCGCGGGTGTCGCGCTGCACTACCTGAACCAGCCCGACCTGACCCGGCAGCGGTTCCTGCCAGATCCGTTCACCGGTGGCCGGATGTACCGCAGTGGCGACCTGGGCCGGCTGCGCCCGGACGGCTGCCTGGAGCACCTGGGCCGGATGGACAACCAGGTCAAGATCCGCGGTTTCCGGATCGAACTGGACGAGATCCGCACCGTGCTGCTGGAGGACCCGGCGGTCAGCGCCGCGACCGTCGTCGTCCGCAGGACCGACCACACGGACGCCCGCCTGGATGCGTACGTCGTGTTCCACGCCGGATCCACGGACATCGATCCGACGGTGGTGCGCGCCCGCGCCGCCGGCATCCTGCCCGACTACATGGTCCCGACGACGGTCACGGCGGTCGCCAGTTTCCCGTTGACCACCAACGGGAAACTGGACACGGCGAAGCTGCCCGCCCCCGTCGTCGGCACGACATCGGCGGCCAAGGGGACACCGACAGCGGACGACGCGCTGGCGGAGAGCCTGCAAGACGTGTGGAGCAGCGTGCTGGGCGTGCCGGTGGGCGTGGACGACGACTTCTTCGACCTCGGCGGCAACTCGGTGGTCGCGGTCCGCCTCGGCACCGCACTCCGCGCCACCGGCCTGCCCGCGATCAAGCTGCGCGAGCTTTACCGCCATCCGACGATCAGGGCCACGGTGGCGGCACTGACGACCTGACCCGCCCGCCGCGCGACGGTGGTCATCGCCGGCGGGGCAGATCTGGCGGGATGGCGGCGTGTGCAGGCAGTGGC
>DASZXM010000576.1:0-16511 GCA_035546415.1 Pseudonocardiaceae bacterium | reverse complement strand
TCGACGAGCGTGTTCTCCACACTGTTGAACACCACGAAGATGTTCGACCGGGGCAGCGGCGTGATGTTGTTCGCCGAGCCGTGCATGATGTTCGAGTCGAACAGCATCGCGTCGCCGGCGGGCCCGGTGAACTGCGCGATGCCGTGCTCGGCGGTCAGCCGTGTCAGGTCCGCCTCGGCCGGCACACCGATCTCCTGCTCGCGCAACGACTCCTTGTAGTGGTCGTCCGGTGTCTCACCGGCGCACTGCACGAACGTGCGCTGCGACCCGGGCATCACCATCAGCCCACCGTTGAACGGGTGGTTGTCGGTCAGCGCGATCGACATGCTGCACGCGCGGGGCGCCGGCATGCCGTCCTCGGCGTGCCACGTCTCGAAGTCCGAGTGCCAGTAGAAGCCGCGGCCGCGGAACCCGGGCATGTAGTTGACCCGGCTCTGGTGCACGTACACGTCCGAGCCCAGCACCTGCCGGGCCCGGTCGGCCACTCTCGGGTCGCGCACCAGCTCCGCGATGAGGTCGCTGATCAGGTGCACCTGGAAGATGGACCGGATCTGGTTGGACTCCTTCTCCACGACGGTCCGCTCGTCGTGCCGCAGCCGCTCGTCGGACGTGAGCCGCGCCAGTTCCGCCGAGTACGCCTCGACCTCGGCCGGTGACAGCAGGCCCTGCACGATCGTGCAGCCGTCCGCGTTGTACTGGGCCAGCGTGCTGTCGTCGAACGGTCCGTCGGCCAACCGGCCGGACTCACCCGGCCACACCGTCGGGTCGGCGCGCACGATCGACGTCGGCTCGCCGGCGATTCTCGTCGGATAGTTGTCCTGGATCGGGGTGTCCGTCACGGTCACTGTCATTCGCCTCCCGTTGGTTGCGGAGTCTTCTCGACGATCAGGGGGTAGACGCCGTTCTCGTCGTGCACCTCCCGCCCCGTGACGGGCGGGTTGAACACGCACACGGTGCGCATCTCGGTCTTCGGCCGCAGCTGGTGGTGCTCGTGGCCGTCGAGCAGGTAGAGGCTGCCCGGGCCGAGCTGGTAGGTGATGCCGGTCTCCTTGTCCAGCAGCTCACCCTCACCTGCCACGACGAACACGGCCTCGACGTGGTGGGCGTACCAGAAGTCGTTGACGGAACCGGCTTCCAGCACGGTCTCGTGCATCGAGAACCCGACCTGCTCCTTGGCCAGGATCAGCCGCTTGCTGCGCCAGTTCGGTGTTCTGATGTCCCGTTCGGTGTCCTCGATCTCCTGGAGAGTCCGGACGATCATGGCTAGTCCTCTCGTACTCAGCAGATGGCGCCGACGGCGTCGGCGAACCGGGCGAGACCTTCGTCGAGGTCGGCGTCGGTGATGGTCAGGGCAGGCATCAGCTTCGCGACCTCACCGTCGGGTCCTGCGGTTTCCACCAACAGGCCGCGTTCAAACGCCGCCGTACAGACCTTCCTGGCCAGTTCCGCCTGGTCGAACGCCAGCCCCCGGGCCAGGCCCCTGCCGCGCGGCGTCATGCCCTGGCCGCGCCCGGCCAACTCGGCCAGTGCGGCGCCGACCCGCTCGCCCTTGGCCAGGGTGCTGCGCTGCAGCGTGTCGTCGGTCCAGTACGTGCGCAGCGCCGCGGTGGCCGCGACGAACGCCGGGTTGTAGCCGCGGAACGTGCCGTTGTGCTCGCCCGGTTCCCACACGTCCAGGTCGGGGCGGAAGAGCGTCATGGCCATCGGAGTGCCGTAGCCGCCGATGGACTTGGAGACGCACACGATGTCCGGTGTGATGCCGGCTTCCTCGAAGCTGAAGAACGGCCCGGTGCGGCCACAGCCCATCTGTACGTCGTCGACGATCAGCAGGATTCCGTGCCGTTTGCAGAGATCCTCCAGGCCGCGCAGCCATTCGGCGCGGGCCACGTTGATGCCGCCCTCGCCCTGCACGGTCTCCACGATCACGGCGGCCGGCTCGTTCAGTCCGCTGCCGCTGTCGGTGAGCAGCCGCTCGAACCACAGGAAGTCCGGTACCTCACCGTTGAAGTAGTTGTCGTAGGGCATCGGCGTGGCGTGCACGAGCGGGATGCCGGCGCCGCCGCGTTTCATCGAGTTGCCGGTGACCGACAGCGCGCCCAACGTCATGCCGTGGAACGCGTTGGTGAAGTTGACGACGGCCTCCCGGCCGGTCACCTTCCTGGCCAGCTTCAGCGCCGCCTCGACGGAGTTCGCGCCGGTCGGGCCCGGGAACATGATCTTGTAGTCGAGGTTCCTCGGCCGCAGCACCAGGTCCTGGAACGTGGTGAGGAACTCCCGCTTGGCGACGGTGTGCATGTCCAGGGCGTGGACGACGTGGTCGCCCGCGAGGTAGTCCAGCAGCGCCTGTTTGAGCACCGGGTCGTTGTGGCCGTAGTTCAGCGCGCCCGCCCCGGCGAAGAAGTCGATGTACTCGTTGCCCTGCTCGTCGTACAGCCGGCTGCCGCGGGCTTTGTCGAAGACGACGGGCCAGTCTCGGCAGTAGCTGCGGACTTCGGACTCGAGTGTGTGGAACACGTCCATGAGAAGGGCCTCCCAGGTGGCTCCTGTGCGGTCCGTTCGCGTGGTCAGAACGGGCCGATCCGGTAGCGGAACTCCGCCGCGTGGTCATCGGGAAAATCGGCCGGCCCGAACAGTTCCGTCCTGTCGACGCCGGCCGACCGTCTCGCGGCCAGCGAGCGGAACAGCCGGTTGGAGGCGGTGTTGTCCTGCGTGACGGTGGTCTCCAGGAACCGCACGCCCGTCGGGCGCAGCCGGTCGATCAGGCTGTCCAGCATCGTTGCCGCCAGCCCCTTTCCCTGGTGGCTGCCCGCCACGGCGACCTGCCACACCATCAGCGTGTTCCGCTGCGCCGGCCGCAGATAGCCGGTCACGAAGCCGACCACGACACCGTCCTCGACGCGAGCGACGACGCTGGTGCCCGCGAAATCCCTACACCACAACAGGTAGGCATAGGAGGAGTTGAGGTCGAGTGACCCGCTGTCCCTGGCGATCCGCCACAGTGCGGCACCGTCGGAGACGTGCGGAGATTCGATCGTCACGTCGGCCGGCATGCTTCCGGAACGTAACAGGGATTCACGTGGGTGACATATATCGGCGCTGGCAGCAGGGCTGTTACCTGCGGATCAGCGGAAACACCCGTGATAAGTCTCACTAAAAGCTGGCCATCCACTGACGCGCTTTGCTAACCAGTCAGCACGATATAAGATTACGTGCCAGCACGAAAACCGCGGGGAGTGTGACATGGCGAACGTGCGCGAACCGGCCACCTGCGCGTCCTGCGGCCGACCGCTGCCTACGCAACACGGTCGTGGCCGGCAACGACGCTACTGCGACGCGACATGCCGCAGCGCGGCCCGGCGCGACCGGGTCAGGACCGCCGACCAGCAGCACGTAAATGCATCCTTGACAAAACCCGTTCGTAAAGGCAGCGTTGACAACGTGACCGGGGACTCCGCGGTGGTGGTGGACCAGGTTCTGGCCCAGGCCGAACGTTTCGGCCGGGACTGGGCCGATCCGGAGCCGTTGGTGGCGGTGGCCTCGGCACGCCGGCTCGCCCACGCCGTCGACGACGCGTTGCGCACCGCGGTGGAGCGAGCGAGGAACACCGGCCGGACGTGGCAGGAGATCGGCGACCTGCTCGGCACGTCCCGCCAGGCCGCGTTCCAGCGGTTCGGCCGGCCGATCGATCCACGAACGGGGGAACCGATGCAACAGGTGGAACTGGTGTCCGGCGCGGCGGAACGCGCGGTCGCGTTGTTCGTCGCCTACGTCGAGCAACGCTACGACGATCTCCGGCGCGACTTCGACGACCGGATGCTGGCCACGGTGGACGAGACCAAGCTGATCGACACGTGGACCAACGTGGCCGGCATGTTCGGTGCCTACGAAGGCATGGGCGAACCGTTCGTCCGGCCGATCGCCCGGATGACGGTGGTGGACGTGCCGTTGCGCTTCGAGGCGGGCGACATGGTGGGCCGGGTCGCTTTCCATTCGGACGGCAAGGTGGGCGGCTTCTTCGTCATGCGACCGGAGTTCGCATGAGCACGCGACGGCCGTTCGGCGATGGGCCCGTGGATCGGCCCGTGGATCGGCGCCGCGCGTGGTTCGGTCCCAAGCGGATCGGCTGTGGAATCCGGCCGCAGACCTGGCAGGGCTGGGTCGTCGTCCTGCTCGGCACAGCCGCGATCTGCCTGCTGGTGCATTTCATCTGACTGGGGAGTATTCGATGCGCAGATTCATCGTGGGTTTGTTCGTGCTGCTCGGATTGGCCGGCTCGGCGGTGCCGGCGGCAGCGGCGACCACCGCCGACGATCAACTCGGGTGGCTGGTCGAGGCCAGCGCGCAGCAGCCGATCCCGGCCGCGGAGTTGACCGCGCACTTCGCGCCGAGCGTGCTGACCGCCACGGGTGGCGCGGCCGGCCTGGCCAACGAACTGGCCCAGTTCGGCCGGCTCACCGTGCGGCGGACCGTGAGTGACACACCGGTCGAGGTCCGGGCGATCGTCGGCACGGCGATCGGCCCGGCCGAACTGTCGTTGCACGTGGACGGTTCCGGCCTGATCGACGACCTGCTCGCCTCGCCGTACGCGCCGACGCCGACGTCGTGGGCGCAGGTGGACAGCCAGTTGCGGGCGCTGGCGCCCCAGGTGTCGTTCGCCAGTTCCGTGCTGTCCCCGAACGGGGACTGCCGGGTGGTGCACGGGATCGCGCCCGCCACGCAACGGCCGCTCGGGTCGGCGTTCAAGCTGTACGTCCTGGGTGCGCTGGGCACGGCCGTCGAGCAGCACACGGCGTCGTGGAACGAGCAGTTGGCGATCAACGACGCGTGGAAGAGCCTGCCCTCCGGCATCCTGCAGACGTACCCGGCCGGCACGAAGCTGACGCTGACGCAGTACGCGGACGAGATGATCTCGATCAGCGACAACACAGCCACCGACCACCTGATCCACTTCCTCGGCCGCGACGCCGTGCAGGCACAGCTGTACCGCTTCGGGAACTCTCGGCCGCGGTCGGACATCCCGTTCCCGACGACCCGGGAGATGTTCGCGCTCAAGGGTTTCCAGTACCCGAAGCTGGCCGACGCCTACCTGGCTTCGCCGCGTCCACTCCGGACGGCCGAGCTGACCGCGGCCGACCAGGTGCCGTTGTCGGACATCGCGATCTGGCAGCAGCCGGAGCGGATCGACCAGCTGGAGTGGTTCGGCTCGCCGGACGACATCTGCCGGGCGTACGCCGGGCTGTGGCGGGAGAACGCGCGACCGGGCATGTCGGAGATCGGCGCCGCACTGTCCATCAACAACGGTGGCATCGGCTTCGACCCGGCCGCCTACCCGACGGTGTGGTACAAGGGCGGCTCGGAACCGGGCGTGCTCACGCTGAACTACCTGGTCCGTTCGGCGAGCGGTCAGATCACCGTCACCAGCGTGATGGTCAGCGACCCGAAGGCGGGCATCAACGAGTGGACGGCGACGGGCGTGGCGATGGCCGCCATCCGGGCCGCGGTGACGCTGGACCAATGACCCCGGACCGATGACACGGGACCGGTGACACGGCGCGACCGTGGTGGGCGGCCTAGACCGTCCACCACGCCGCCGTGTCCGGCGGCAGTTCGGCACCCCGCACCGGCCCGGAGGCCAGCAGCAGCTCACCCGGGGCGTCCAGCGACACCGGCGAGTCCGTGAAGTTGACCGTGCACCGGACGCCGCCCCGGTCGAACGCCAGCACACCGTCCGGGGCGGGCAGCCAGCGCAGGTCGCCGTCGCCGAGTTCGGGACGCTCCCGGCGGGCCAGCAACGCGGCCCGGTACAGCGACACCATCGAGTCCGGGTCGGCCAGTTGCGCCTCGACCGTCAGCGCGGCCCAGTCGACCGGCTGTGGCAGCCACGGCGGCGCCGCACCCGGTCCGCTGAAACCGAACGGTGCCCGGTCACCGGACCACGGGATCGGCACCCGGCAGCCGTCCCGCCCGCGCACGGTGTGCCCGGACCGCGTCCACCGCGGGTCCCGCAGCACGTCCTCCGGCAGATCCGTCACCTCCGGCAGGCCCAGCTCGTCGCCCTGGTACACGTACACCGAACCGGGCAGCGCCAGCGTCAGCAGCGCCGCCGCCCGTGCCCGCCGCACACCGGCCGGGCCGCCGCCGTACCGGGTGACGTGCCGGACGACGTCGTGGTTGGACAGCACCCATGTCGTCGGTGCCCCCACCTCGGCCACGGCGGCCAACGACGAGTCGATCACCGACCGGAACTCCCCCGCCGACCACGCCGACCGCAGGTAGTGGAAGTTGAACGCCTGGTGCAACTCGTCCGGGCGCAGGTACATCGCCATCCGCTCCGGACCGGACACCCACGCCTCGGCGACGCCGATCCGCTCCCCCGGGTAGGAGTCCAGCACCCGCCGCCAGTCGCGGTAGATCTCGTGCACACCGTCCTGGTCGAAGTAGGGCAGGTCGTCGCCGACGCCGTCCGGGGTGAGCTGTTCCTCCCGGCCGACGTCGGGCAGCCCGGCGGCCTTGACCATGCCGTGTGCCACGTCGATCCGGAACCCGTCCACGCCCAGGTCCAGCCAGAACCGCAGAATGTCCAGGAACTCGGCGCGCACGTCGGGGTGCTCCCAGTTCAGGTCCGGCTGCTCCGGGTCGAACAGGTGCAGGTACCACTGGCCGCCCGGTTCCCGCGTCCACGCGCGGCCCCCGAACACCGACCGCCAGTCGTTCGGCGGTTCCTCACCGTCCCGGAACACGTACCGGGCGCGGGCCGGCGAACCCGGCCCGCCGGCGAGGGCGGCGGTGAACCACGGGTGCCGGCTGGACGAGTGGTTCGGCACGATGTCGACGATCACCCGCAGGCCTATGCGGTGCGCGTCGGCGATCAGCGCGGCCGCGTCGCCGACGGTGCCGAACAGCGGGTCGACGTCCCGGTAGTCGGCGACGTCGTACCCGCCGTCGACCATCGGGGACGGGTAGAACGGCGTCAGCCACAGGGCGTCCACACCGAGTTCGGCCAGGTAGGGCAAGCGGTCACGTACGCCGATCAGGTCGCCGACGCCGTCCCCGTTGCCGTCGGCGAAGCTGCGCACGTACACCTGGTAGATCACGGCGTCCCGCCACCAGCGGGTCGCCGTGCGGGTCGGTGACGGTTCGGTCAGGTCCTGAACCATCGGCTTCCCTTCAGTCCCGGCGGACGGCCACGAACCTGGCCGCGGCGGCGCTGCCGATCACCAGCGCCACCGACAGTACGCAGAACGCGATCACCTGCACCAGCACGGCGGCGGGGTGCAGTTCGTCGGTCATCAGCCGGAACACCCGGTTCATGGGTGGCATGCCGGGGATCAGCAACAGCGCGAACGCGGCCAGCACGGCGGTCGCCATGGACCACCCGGCCCGCCGGATCACCGGCCGCGCACACAGCAGTCCCACGGCCAAGCCGCAACACGCACCGGTCACCTCGGCGAGCAACCCCACGACCAGCGCCGCCGGGCTGAGCACGTGGTGCCCGGTGGTCAGCGGATACAGCAGCCCCAGCACGCTGATCACCACACACCCGGCGAACGCCACGCACAGGTCGGCCACCAGTACCCGCCCGACACCGCCGGTGTTGACGATCGTGATCGACCGCTGCACGGGGTCCTCGGCGTTCACGGTCACGATCGTCAACCAGGTCCCGCAGAGGAACACGGCGGCGGCGCTGAACGCGTAGACGGGCAGCAGCGACCCGTCGTCGTTGCTGGTGAACACGGCCATCAGCCCGATGAACAACAACACGGGCGGCAGGTACCGCTGCGACAGCAACACGGTGGACAGGGTGTAGCGGACCAGCGAGAACACGGTGCGAACTCCCGTACCAGACGTCGTACCCCCGAAACCGCGCCTGCCGGGTCGGCACGGTCCGCCCCAGTCTCGTGGCAGCCGCCCGCATCGGCAAGGTGCGGACAGATCGTGGACAAGGAGATCACGGTTCCCACCCGGCAACCGGTGTGTGGTCCCCTGGACGTGCGGCGCCGAACGAGGAGACAGCGTGGACGGACACCAACCGGCAGCGCGTCGGGTCTTCATCAGCCACACGGCGGAACTGCGAGCCCTGCCCACATCCCGCTCGTTCGTCGCGGCGATCGAGTCGGCGATCGTCCGCGCGGGCGACGTGGTGGTCGACATGGCGTACTTCACGGCCCACGACCAACCCCCGGCGCAACTGGACAGGGACACGGTCGCCGGCGCCGACGTGTACGTCCTCCTGGCGGGCTTCTGCTACGGCTCCCCGGTCCGCGACCGCCCCGAGGTCTCCTACACCGAACACGAGTTCGAAGCAGCGGGCGAGGCCGGCATCCCTCGCCTGGTCTTCCTCCTCAGCGAAGAGGCACAGGGCCCGGCACGGCTGTTCCGCGACTGGCAACACGGCGCCCGCCAGGAGGGTTTCCGCAGACGCCTGCTGGACAGCGGCATCACCACGACGGAGGTGACGTCCCCGGACCACGCCGAGGTGGCGGTCCTGGACGCCCTGATGCGCCTACCGAGGGCGGAGTCGGCGTCGGCCCCGGTCGGCCGGGTATGGGGTATGCCGGCCCGCCCGGTCAGATTCACCGGCCGCACGGACGAACTGGCGACCCTGCGATCGGCGCTGCTGGCCAACCAGCCGGCGACGGTGCAGGCCGTGCACGGCATGGGCGGCGTCGGCAAGTCGACCCTGGTACTCGAGTACGCCCACCGGCATGCCCTGGACTACGACGTGGCGTGGTGGATCCGCGCCGAGCAACCGGACCTGATCCCCGACCGGCTCGCCGCACTGGCCAGGGCCCTCCGGCTGACGGTGGCCGACGACGGTCCGGACATCGCGGTGGCCCGGTTGTTCGGTGCCCTGTCGACCATGGACCGGTGGCTCGTCGTGTTCGACAACGCCGAGGATCCGGGGACGTTGCGGCCGTTCCTGCCCGTCGGCGGCGGCCATGTCGTCATCACGTCCCGCAATCCGCACTGGGACGCCATCGCGATGCCGGTGCGGATCAACGAGTTCGCCCGCAGCGAGTCGGTCGCGCTCATCCGGTCCCGGCTGCCGCACCTGACCGGCGACGTGGCGGCAGGGCTGGCCGAGGCGGTCGGCGACCTGCCGCTGGCCGTGGACCAGGCCGCCGCGCTGCTGCTGGACACCGGCTGGACCGTGACCGAATACCTGGACCTGTTGCAGGCCAACGCCCGGAAGCTGCTGGACCGGCGGGACGAGGCCAACGGCTATCCGCTGTCCGCCGCGGCGTCGTGGCAGGTCGCGTTCGGTCAGTTGAGCGCCACCAGTCCGGCTGCGCTGCAACTGGTCACGCTGGCCGCGTGGATGGCACCGGAGCCGATCCCGCTGACCGTCTTCACCGACAACGCCCGAGCGCTGCCCGAGCCGCTGGCCGGCACGGCGGACGACCCACTGGCCTGGGTCCAGGTGCTGACCGTGCTGCGGCGGCGGGCGGTCGCCCGCGTCACGGCGGACAGCCTGTCGTTGCACCGCATTCCCGCCGCTCTGCTGCGCGACGGTGCCCCCATCACGGCACCGGCCAACGGCTGGGTGACCACGGCGGTGAAAGTCCTCCAGAGCGCGCTGCCGGACAACCCGTGGAACCAGCCGGCCACGTGGCCGGCGTGGCAGGCACTGCTCCCCCACATCCTCACCACGACCGAACGCAAGCGTGCCCAGGACCCCGACGCCGAAGAGGTCGACGGTCTCCTCGGACGCATCGCCAACTACCTCCAGTCGCGCGGCAAGCCCCGGGACGCGCGCCCCCTGCTGGAACGCACCTACGCCCGCCACCGGGACCAGTTCGGCGAGGACCATCCCGAGACCCTGGCGTCGGCGAACAACCTGGCCCTCGCCCTGCACACCCTGGGCGACTACGACCAGGCCCGCCGCATCGACGAGGACACCCTGGAACGCAGGCGCCGGATCCTGGGCGAGGATCACCCGGCGACCCTGATCTCCGCGAACAACCTGGCCCGTGACCTCAGGGCACTCGGCGACAGCGCCAAGGCCAGGGACCTCAACGAGGACACCCTGCACCGCAAGCGCCGGGTACTCGGTCACGACCACCCCAGCACGCTGATCTCCGCGAACGAACTCGCCCGTGCGCTGCGCGCGTTGGGCGAGTTCGGGCAGGCACGGGATCTGGACCGGGACACGCTGGACCGCCGCACCCGCATCCTCGGCGAGGACCATCCGAGCACTCTCATCTCGGCGAACAACCTGGCCGACGACCTGTACGCCCTCGGCGACCACGAGTCAGCCCGCGATCTGGACCGCGACACCTGGCAGCGGCGCACCCGCATCCTCGGGCCCAACCACCCGGACACCCTGACATCCGCCCACAATCTGGCCGACGACCTCTACGCCCTCGGCGACCACGTCGCAGCGCGCGACCTGGACCGGGACACCTGGCAGCGGCGCACCCGCGTTCTCGGTCCCACCCATCCGGAAACGCGGACATCCGCTGACAATCTCGCCCGTGACCAGCGGGCTGTCGACGGCGAATGAGACCATTACTCGGACGCCGACTTCATCCGTTTCATCCGCGGCCGGCCGATCGCCGTGACCTTCACCCATACGTTAGCTGCGACAGCCGAACCTGTGACCAACGCGGTGCTACTGTTTCGAATGTCGGGGGAGAGCGCGAGACCTGGTCCAGCGGAAAATAAGATCGATTCGAGTTCGTCCGACTTCAGATGAAGTCCGGGGCTAGTTGTCCTGTAGGTCGATGCACTACAACGAAGTCCGACCAGGGCAGGACCTTCGCGGTCCTACCCTGGCGGGGTGCCTGATGTGGCTCCGGCAAAGGCTTCACATCAGGTCGCGGAAAGGGACGCCTCGGCGCTCACGGTCGCTCCGGCGAGGACCTACGAGCTACCCGTACAGCGCCGCGAGCCCGAGGTTTCCCCTTCCTGCTGACTGCTTCCGCTGTTACCTCCCATGACAGATCCTTCGCCAACTGGTGAGCCCGCATCGGGATGGCGCGCGCCACGTTCCCCGGTACGGACCGCCCAGACCGGACATCTGGGCGCTCGTGGTGGCTAGGACCGCTGCCCGGGAGGCGTCATGCCGGACAGGAACGCAATCCACTCCTTCCTGCTCACGCTGATCACCGGCTGCCCCGACCGCCGATCCTTGCTGTCCCGGACCATGACCGCGTCATGGTCGAACCGAACCTCGACACACGCGCCGGAAGCGTTCGAATAGCTGCTCTTCCGCCATCCGGTCAGCCCGGCGGTCGAGGTTGAGGCGTTTTGGTTCGTCAATCCAGTTCCTTAATTCGGTCGCCGATCAAATCGAACGACTCCTGCTGGTTGAGAGAAAGTCTCAGCGTTTCGCTGAATGCCTTGTCGATGTCGCGCACGCGCGCCGCATCCGAGATGATGTCTTGTGCGGTGACGGTTTCGTGCCACGCCACGGTCGGCAGGATCGAACTGGCGAAGGTCAGGATCTCGAAGGTCGCGGAACCGAACAACGGGCACGAGGTGACCGTGAACGGAATCACCCGTACGTCGATCGAGTCCGGGTACCGTTCGATCATCGCGGCGAGATGCCGCAGCTGGCTGGCCAGGACGTCCGGGCCACCTATCTGCTGCCAGAGCACCGCCTGGCTGATCAACGCGGTCAGTTGGAACGGGTCCGGGCCGCTCAGCCGCTCCTGCCGTCGCATTCGCACGTCGACCAGTGGATCGA
The DNA here is from genome assembly GCA_035546415.1 of Pseudonocardiaceae bacterium. Classification (GTDB taxonomy): domain Bacteria; phylum Actinomycetota; class Actinomycetes; order Mycobacteriales; family Pseudonocardiaceae; genus DATEPR01. The sequence continues at coordinate 4,822 of DASZXM010000576.1, read as the reverse complement.
CGTCCGTTCGGCGAACGGTCGGGTCCGGCGCCATGATCGCCCTGGCGTACTCAGTCGTCTGGAGTAAACCAGGGACGAGCAGGCTTTCGTACGTCCGCACGGACCGTGCGTCGTACTCCAGGCCGTACAGGCGCTGAAGGCTGGAGTCGAGGAGCCCCGAATACTCGGTCCACCAGCCCTGCATCTTGGTTATCTCGCGTAGCTCCTCCAGTTTTTGGTGTTCCGACTCGTCGAACTCGAGCAGGCCGACGACGTTGGTCAGGCTCTCCTTGGAGAGCACCTTGCGTTCGTTCTCGACCGCCGACCAGTAGTTGCGGGTGAACCCCATCTGCTTCGCGAGTTCACCGGCGTCGATGCCCATCTGTTCGCGGCGTTGGCGAAGTCGGATGGCCAGTTCCCAGGACGCGACGACAGATGACTGCGGCACGGCTGCGACCTCCCTTCGCGTGCACTCGAACCCAGAGCGGTTGTCGATACCGGTGTATCACGCGGTATACCCTCCAGTCACCGCAGCCGAGCGCACTTCCGGTTACGGTAACCGAACTGTTGTAAGGCACTCCTACCGAGACAGCTCAGGTCACGCTCGCCACCTCGCCGCGGGCTACAGCGGCACGCCGACGGCCGGCATGGTCGCCCTGCGGACCGCGACCACCGACCAACCGCCGTCCAGTGCGGCGCGCAGGATCTCGTCGCAGTGGTCGCCGGCTACCGCCAGCACCAGGACACCGTCGGATTTTTCCCACACGTCCAGGACGCCGGCCATCGAGGTCAGGTCCTTGGCTTCCTCGTCGGCGGCCGGGCGGAGTTCGATCCGCGCGGTTTCCACCATGCCGCCGACGGCTTCCTCCGTGAGGCGGCCGTCGGTGATGCGTTGCACCCGGGTGGCGTGGGCCGCTGCCACCGCCTCGCGGTGGTCGGTGAACACGACTCGGCCACCGCCGGACCGGATGTCGGCGATGATCTCGCCCAGGGCGCCGTGGGCGGACACGTCCAGGCCGGACCACGGCTCGTCCAGGACCAGCAGGTCCGGGCGCAGCAGCAGTGCCTGGGCCAGGGCCACCTTCTGCGCGTTGCCCTTGGACAGCTCGCGCAGTGGCGCCGTCGGCCCGCCGACCAGCATCAGGCGTTCCAGCAGTTCGTGGGAGCGGGAGTGGGCCAGCTGTGCCGACATGCCGCGAATGCGACCCATGTGTGCCAGGTACGACTGGGCCGACATGCGGTCGTGGGCCGGGAACCGGTCGGGGACGTAGCCGACCGATGCCGGGCGGTCGCGGACCTCGCCGACCGTCGGTCTGCTCAGGCCGACCATGACCCGCAGCAGTGTCGACTTGCCGGCCCCGTTGCCGCCGACCACGGCGACCACGTCACCCGGGGACAGCTCCAGATCGACACCGGACAGGACCCACGGTCCCTTGCCGTAACGCTTGCCGATTCCGTTCAACAGCACGAACGCCCAGCCCCTGTCATTCCAGCCGATGCCATCGTCGCTTCGACAACCCCGCCGCCGCCCGCAGCTTCGGCCGCCACCGGCGGGCGAACAGCAGCGTCGGCAGGGTCGCCAGGACGCCGGTGCCCGGGTCCGGTCCGGGCTGGCCCCACGGGATCGCACCCGCGGCGACCGCCTGGGTGTCCGGGTCGTGGTCGCCGATGCCGCGCCAGCGCGACGGCGGCCAGATGATCGTGCGTGCCTTCCCGATCACGTTGGCCACCGGGACGACGCCCTTGATGCCGCCGCCGTTCTGGTAACGGGAGTCGTCGGAGTTGCTCCGGTTGTCACCCTCCACCCAGATGTCGCCGGACGGGATCTTGATCGGGCCGAACCGCAACTGCTCGGCAGGGCCCGGACGGCCCGGCTGCCAGTAGATGTACGGCTCGTCCAGCGGTTTGCCGTCCACCACGGTGCGGTTCTGCGCGTCACAGCACATGATCGTCTGCCCGCCCACGGCGATGACCCGTTTCACCAGGTCGTACTCGTTGGGCTTCGCGATACCGACGTCGGACGCCAACTGGCGCAGCCACCGCACCACCGGGTTGCCCGTATTGTCGACGTAGAACTCGGTCTGGTCCCATCCGGGCGGGCCCTTGAACACCACGACGTCGCCCGGACGCGGGTCGTGGAAGTCGTAGACGACCTTGTCCACCAGGATCCGGTCGCCGGTGCCGTTGTTGCCGTTGAGCGTCAGCTCCATCGAACCGGACGGGATCACGTACACCCGGGCCACGAACGACTGGACGAGGAACGTGAACACCAGCGCCACGACGACCAGCACCGGCAACTCCACCCAGAACGGCAGCTTGCGCCGTTTGCGCGCCGGCTCCGGCTCGGGCTCCTCCTGCGGCTCCAGGTCCTCGTCGAACGCCTCCTCGCGCAACGAGCGCTCGCCGTACAGCCGGTCGTAGAGGTCGTCCACGGACGGCCGCGGCTCCGGCGTCACCTTCGTGGTGCGCGGCTCGAACGGGATGCGGGCGAACGGTCCCGGGTCGGTGAACGCGTTCTCGAACGCTTCCCGGTCGAAGTCCTCCCGCGGCTCCGGCCGGGGCACCGGCGGACGCGGCGGCATGGTCGGCTGACGGACCGTCGGCGCGTCCGTCGACGGCCTGGGCGCTGGTGACGGCCGGGGCACCGGGGGCCGCGGCGGCGTCGTCATCGGCAGCTGCGCCTTCGGCCACGTCGGCGGCTGGCCGACGGGAGGCCGGGGCGGTGATGTCGGCGGGAACCGCCTGCTCGCCGTCGGCGGTGGGACCGGCGGTCGCGGCGGTGACGTGGCCGGGTGCGGAACGGGCGGACGCGGCGGCGAGGTCGGCGGATGCGCCACCGGCGGACGCGGCGGTGACGTGGGCGGGAACTGGTTGCGCTGCGTCGGTGGCGGCACCGGCGGGCGGGGCGGGGACGTCGGCGGGTGCTGGGGCTGGGGCCGTGGCCGTTGGACGGGGGGTTGCCGAACGGGCATCCGCGGCTGCGCCACGGGCGGCTGCTGGTGCGGCGGCGGGACCGGCGGACGGGGCGGTGACGTGGGCGGATGCTGTGCCGGGCGCGGCACGGGCCGACCGTAGCCGGAGGCGCGCCCGTCGTTCTGACGCTGCCCGTCACTGGGACGCTGCCTGTTGGTCGGACGCTGACCGTTGTTGGGCCGCTGACCGTTGTCGGAATGCGGCCCGTCGACAGGACGCTGGCCGTTGGTCGGACGCTGGCCGTTGGTCGAGCGCTGCCCGTTGGTCGGACGCTGCCCGTTGGTCGAGCGCTGGCCGTTCGCGTGGGCCTGCGCCCCGTCGACCGAACCGAACCAGCCGCCTTCGAAGCCCGACGAACCTACCGGCGTCATGCTGGACATGCGCGGGTCAGCGACGGGCCAGTGACCGATGCCGCTGTCTCTTCGGCGGTCGGTGTCCCGACCGGTCTGGTCCATCACTCACTCCCCTCGCTGCCGCCGTGTCGTCGTTACCGCTTCTTGATACTGCCCGAAGCAGGGACCTGCGCGCGACGTCCGCGAGGGCAGGACGACGCGCCGGAGCCGCTTGAGTACGGCACGTCAGCGTACCTGCGTGCCCGTCCGCCCTTTTCAGGCTCCGACCTGGGAATCTCCTGAGAAAGGCGCGACCCCCGGCTCAGCACCGGGGGTCGTGTGTGATCGCTGTCAGTTGACGCCCAGCAGGTCCACGACGAACACCAGCGTGGCGCCCGGCTTGATCACGCCACCCGCGCCGCGGTCGCCGTACGCCAGGTGCGGCGGGATGACCAACTGCCGGCGGCCACCGACCCGCATGCCGGCCACTCCCTGGTCCCAGCCCGCGATGACCCGGCCACCGCCGAGCGGGAACTGGAACGGTTCGCCGCGGTTCCAGGAGGCGTCGAACTCCTCCCCGTTGGCGTGCGAAACGCCCACGTAGTGCACGGTCACGGTCTGTCCGCGCTTGGCTTCCTCGCCGTCGCCGACAGTGATGTCGGTGATGACCAGGTCGTCCGGCGGCGGGCCGGGCACCATGTCGACGTCGGGCTTGCGCAACTCCATTCGGGAGCCTCCCAGGTTGAGTGACGACTGTCGCTGTGTCAGCCGGGTTTCCATCATTCCCCCTCCGGCCGATGTCGGCCGAACGGGGTAATGCGGCAATGGCCGCGAGTAAACCCGGATCGGCTGAGCCCGCTCGGCAAATCGGCAAGATCGCCGGCCGACGCGCAGGGCGCCACCGCGGGCCGGTGGTCGCGGCCTCGCCGAACGGACGACACGCCGAGAACCGCCTCGCCGAGCAGTCGACACGCCCGACAACCACCTCGCCGAACGGACGACACGCGCGAGAACGCCTCGCCGAGTGGCCGACTTGAGCGGTCGACACGCCGGCAGCCCGGGCGTGTCGACCGTTCGGCGAGATTGGCAAGACCGCTGCCGTCCCGGGGCCTGCGTGTCGTCCGCCCAGCAAGGCCGTCCCCGGCGTGTCGTCCCTCGGACGAGGCCCTCCCGGCGTGTCGTCCGCCCAGCAAGACCATCCCGGCGTGTCGTCCGTCGAGCGAGGCAGCTTCTCGGCAAGTCGTCGCCTGAGCGAGATCACCCACCGGCGTGTCGTCCCCCCAGCGAGCCAACCTGTCACGTGCCGGGGTGTCGTCCGTTCGGCGAGGCTGGGGCGGCCGGTTGTGCGATGTGTTTGGCGTACCAGCACTGGGCGTACGGGCCCTCGCTGTACGCCGGGATCTCCTCGTATCCGTTCGCCGCATACAGCCGACGTGCCGCGATCAGGTCCTGTCGCGTGTCGAGCCGGATCGTGTGGACGTTCCGCGCCCGGGCCCGCTCCTCCGACGCCGCCAACAGCACCGCCCCGCCACCCCGCC
>DASZXM010000575.1:0-1691 GCA_035546415.1 Pseudonocardiaceae bacterium | reverse complement strand
ATCCCGGTTCCGAGGACTTCTCCCGGGTGCTCAACGAGGTTCCCGGCGCGTACGTGTTCCTCGGCGCCTGCCCGGCGGGTGTCGACCCGGACACCGCGCCCACCAACCACTCCCCGCTCGCCACCTTCGACGACGCCGTCCTCAGTGACGGCGCGGCGCTGCTGGCCGAGCTAGCGGTGCGGCGGCTCAACCGGTCCGGAGAGGTGGCAACGACATGAATCGCATCCTGTTCACAGGTGGCCTGGTGTTCGACGGCACGGGCGCCGACCCGGCGGCCGCGGACGTACTGGTGTCCGACGGCCGCATCCTCGACGTCGGTACCGGTTTCGACGCCGACGAGGTCGTCGACTGCCAGGGCGCCACGCTGTTACCAGGGCTCTTCGACTGCCACGTGCACGTCATGACATCGCAGATCGGGCTGTTACCCAGGGTGCAGCAGCCGTTCTCGTACCAGTTCTACGAGGCGGCGAAGAACCTGGAGAAGACCCTCGCGCTGGGCATCACCACGATCCGCGACGCGGCAGGCGCGGACCTCGGCGTGAAGCAGGCCGTCGAGAACGGCCTGATTCCCGGCCCCCGGATGCAGATCTCCATCGGGCTGATCTCGCCGACCGGTGGTCACGGCGACGGCTGGACGTCGTCCGGCCACCATATTCCACTGTCCGTACCGCATCCGGGCCGCCCGGCCACGGTGGTCGACGGCCCGGACGAGATGCGCCGGGTCGCCCGGCAGCTGTTGCGCGCCGGCGCCGAGGTCCTGAAGGTCTGCACGACCGGCGGTGTGATGTCCCCCAGGGACGACCCGAAGCACAGCCAGTTCACGCCGGCCGAGCTGGACGTCCTGGTGGCCGAGGCGCGCATGCAGGGCAAGGCCGTGATGGCGCACGCGCAGGGCTCGGAGGGCATCAAGAACGCGATCCGCGCCGGTGTCCGGTCCATCGAGCACGGCATCTACCTGGACGACGAGGCCATCGACATGATGCTCGCCGCCGGCACGTGGCTGGTGCCCACGCTCATCGCGCCGCTCAGCGTGATCCGCGCGGCCGCGGCGGGCGCCTCGCTGCCGGATGCGGTGGTGCGCAAGGCGGAGGACGTGACGACGGCACACGCCGACTCGGTGCGGCGGGCGGTCGAGGCGGGCGTGAAGATCGCGATGGGCACCGACAGCGGTGTGGGCCCGCACGGCTCGAACCTGGACGAGCTGCCGCTGATGGCCGGCTGCGGCATGACGCCGAGCCAGGTCCTCGCGGCGAGCACGTCGTCGGCGGCGGAACTGCTGGGCTACGGCGACGAACTGGGCCGGATCGAACCGGGCTACCGCGCCGACCTGGTGGTGGTGGCGGGCGACAGCTACGATCTGCCGGCACTGGGCGGCAACCTCCGCGAGGTCTGGCAGGACGGCATCCGCGTGGTGGACAACATACCCAAGCAGCCGGACGTGTGACCCCACATCCGGCTGCCGTCACCGCACCGCGTGCGGCGTTTCGTCTACTGTGGACAGCACCGCGCGCGCCGGGCCGCTCAGGGCAGCCGGCGACCGAACACCGCGATGCCACAGGCGATCGCGAACATCACCGCCAGCGTGAGCAGAAACGCGTCGCGGGTGCCGAAGCTGCCCGCGCTGAGGGTGGCGAACAGCGTGCCCAGGGTGGCGATGCCCAGCGCCAGTGACGTCTGCTGGGTGGTGGCCA
>DASZXM010000574.1:0-13239 GCA_035546415.1 Pseudonocardiaceae bacterium | reverse complement strand
GGGCGTCCAGCGCGCCGACGGTCCTGGCGAGCACGGCAGCCGGCCGGGCGTGCAGGCCGACGTCGTTGGTCAACACGACCTCGGTGGACTGCTCGTCCCCGGCGACCAGCTCCTGACCGGCAGGCTCCTGGGCGGCCGGTCCGTGTTCGACGGCAGGTGCCGCGCCGGTGGCGGTAGCCGCCACCCCGGCGAGGTCGGCACCGCCCGCCGCGGCGACCGCGGCGGCGACGGCGCCCTCCACCAGCGGTGCCTCCGCCACGACCGCCCGGGACGGGTCGTCCAGCGACTCCACGGCCATGTCGGCCGTCATCTGGGCGCTGCCCAGGTCGAACAGCAGCACCACGCCGTCACCCCGGTCGGCCTCGGCCACGGCCGCCGTGACGGCGGCGAAGTCGGTGCCGATGCCGCCGTCGGGCATGCCGCCCGCGGCGACCAGCGGCACGGCCGGCGCCATCTGGCCGGCGAGTTCCACGACCCCGTCGGCCAGCTTCGCGCTGTGCGAGACGATCACCAGCCCGACGGTCACGCGCCGGACCTCACGACCGCGCCGGGCCTCACGACGCGGACTCCGCCGCCGACCGGTACTTCGCCGCCGTGTCCGCGAACGACCGCAGCAGCAGGGACGTCGACCGCGCACCCGGGTCGAGGTGGCCGGCGCTGCGCTCGCCGAGGTACGACGCGCGACCCTTGCGCGCCACCAGCGGCACCGTCGACTCGGCGCCCTTCTCGGCGGCGTCGGCGGCCGCCGCGAGCACGCCGGGGACGTCCGCCCCGTCGGCCAGTGCCTCGGCCGCCGCGTCGACCGCCGGTGTCAGCGCGTCGACCATGGTCTTGTCGCCGACCTCCGCCTTGCCGCGGGCCACCACGCCGCCCAGCGCCGCCCTCAGCGCCGCGACCGTGCTCTCCGGTGTCAGTTCGGCCGCGTCGCCCAGGGACGTCGCCGCGCGCAGGCACGCCGTGCCGTACAGCGGTCCGGCAGCACCGCCGACGGTCGAGATCAGTGTGGTGGCAAGGAGTTTCATCACCGCCCCGGGCGTGTCCGGCGCGGCACGGGACACCGCGACGACGAACGTCTGGAACCCGCGCTGCATGTTCTCGCCGTGGTCACCGTCGCCGATCACCCGGTCCAGTTCGACCAGTTCGTCCCGGTGCTCGATGATCACATCGGCCGCCGCCCGCAACGTCGCGACCATGCCCTGTGTACCGCAGGCCATCACACCCCCCAGCGAAGCGCGGCCGTGTGCACGGGCGCGTCCCACAGTCCGATGAGTTCGTCGTCCACCTTCAGCGCCGTCAGGCTGATGCCCTGCATCTCCAGGCTGGTGATGTACGGGCCGACGAGCCTGCGGACGATCGTCACCCCGCGGTCGGCGAACAGCTTCTCCGCGATGCCGTGCGCGAGGTACAGCTCGATCAGCGGCGTGCCGCCCATCGAGTTGGTGAACAGCAGCACCCGGTCGCCGTCGCCGAAGGGCAGGTCGGACAGGATCGGCTCGGCCAGGCGCGCCACGATGCCGTCCGCCCGTTCCAGCTTCACCCGTTCCCGGCCCGGTTCGCCGTGGATGCCGATGCCGACCTCCATCTCGTCGTCGGCCAGGTCGAAGCTGGGCGAGCCGACGTGTGGGACGGTCGGTGCGGTGAGCGCCAGGCCCATGGAGCGGACGTTCGCGACGACGTGCTCGGCGAGACTCGCCACCTTGTCCAGGTCCGCGCCGCCCTCGGCGGCCGCGCCGACGATCTTCTCCAGCAGCACGGTGCCGCCGACGCCGCGCCTGCCCGCCGTGTACGTGGAGTCCTTGACGGCGACGTCGTCGTCGATCACCACGGTTCTGGTCGGGATGCCCTCGGCCTCGGCCAGTTCCGCCGCCGTCTCGAAGTTGAGGACGTCACCGGTGTAGTTCTTGACGATCAGCAACACACCCGCGCCGCCGTTGGCCTGCTGGACGGCGGCCAGGATCGCGTCCGGTGTCGGAGAGGTGAACACCGCGCCGGGCACGGCGGCGTCCAGCATGCCGCGGCCGACGAAACCGCCGTGCAGCGGTTCGTGGCCGGAACCGCCACCGGATACGACGCCCACCTTGCCGGACACGGGGGCGTCCGCGCGGGCGACCACGGCCGGGTCGGTCGTGATGCGCAGCAGGTCGGGGTGGGCGAGGGCCATGCCGTGCAGGGAGTCGACCACCACGGTCGACGGATCGTTGATGATCTTCTTCATCGCAAACGCCTCCCGTGGCCGAATCCACACCGATCCGGTCCTCCACCTTTTTACACCCGACTACGGCCTGCTCAACGCCCGTAGCGCAGCCGGACCAATCGCAACAGCCTGCGCACCGTGTGCCCGCCGCGGGAGAAGCTCATCGGCCGCAACGGGGCCCGATACCGTTGGCGTGTCACGGACTGCGGGCGGGTGAACTCGCGCAGGCCGTCCTCGCCGTGGATGCGACCGAACCCGGAATCACCCGATCCGCCGAACGGCAGGGACGGCACGGCGGCGTAGGACAGCACCGAGTTGACCGACACCATGCCGGCGCGCAACCGCCCGGCCAGTTCCGCGCCGTGCGTCTTGGAGAACACGGCCGCGCCCAGCGCGTAGCGGCTGGCGTTGGCCCGTTCCACGGCCTCGTCGGCGTCGCGGACCCGGTTGATCACGACGGTCGGCCCGAACGTCTCGTCCGTGACGGCCGTCGAGTCCTCCGGCACGTCGACCAGCACGACCGGTTCGATGTAGGGCTCGCGCACCGAGTCCGGGCCGCCCACCACGGCCTTGCCGCCGCGTTCCAGTGCGTCGGCGATGTGCCCGCGGACGACGTCCACCTGTGACGGCATGGTCATCGGTCCGATGTCGGCGCCGTTGTACGAACCGGACCGCAGCGCGCGGGCCTTCGCCGCGACCCGGGACACCAGGTCGTCGGCGAGCGTGTCGACGACGTAGACGCGTTCCACGCCGGCGCACGTCTGCCCGGCGTTGGCCATCGCGCCCCACACGACGGCGTCGGCGGCCTGTTTCACGTCGGCGTCCTCGGCGACGATCAGCGCGTCCTTGCCGCCGCATTCCATCAGCACGGGGGTGAGCGTCTGGGCGCACGCCGCCATGACGCGGCGGCCGGTGGCGGCCGAACCGGTGAACGCGAGCTTGTCCACACCGGACGTGCACAGCGCGGCACCCGTCTCGCCCGGGCCGGTGACGACGGTGAACACCGGTTCCTCGGGCACCACCTCGGCGAACGAGTCGGCCAGCCACTCGCCCACACCCGGGGTGTACTCACTGGGCTTGAACACGACGGCGTTGCCGGCGGCCAGCGCGTAGGCGATCGAACCCATCGGCGTGAACGCCGGGTAGTTCCACGGCCCGATCACGCCGACCACCCCGATCGGGTGGTACTCGATCGTGGCGACCTGGTTGACCATCAGCAGGCCGGCCGGGACGCGCCGCTTGCGCAGCACCCGTTCGGCGTTCGCGGCCGCCCAGTGCAGGTGGTCGACCACGAGGACCAGTTCCAGGCGGGCGTCGTCGGCCGGCTTGCCGGTCTCGGCGGAGATGAGCGTGGCGAGTTCCTCGACCCGGGCCAGGAGCAGCTTGCGCCACTCGTCCAGGCGCTGCCGGCGCCCGTCGAACCCGAGGCCGGCCCACCAGACGGCGGCCGCGCGGGCGGCCGTGACGCGTTCGGCGACGTCCTGGGCGGTGTGCACGGGGTAGCGGCCGACGACCTCGCCGGTGCGCGGGTCCACCGACGTGAAGCGTCTGGGCTCCTCGCTTCCGGTCGGCATGTCCCTGACGCTCGGCTGTGCCATCGATGCCTCCCAACGCGGTGAACGACTGTCTGAGCCCGGTGTCGGTTACCCGAGGGTATTCGGCACGTGCGGGTCACGTCAGCCCGTGGTACAGGTCACGCTCCGTTTCGGGAACGATCCAGATGCCTGTGGCGTCGTTATGGATGAACGAACCGAATCGATTCCGAGAGGAGCACGCTCATGAAGCAGCGCGTCCGCCGCCTGATCCGTTGGATGGACAACTACACGCTGATGGCCTTCAACCCTGCGCTCCAGTTCCGTCAGCTGACCCCTCGGGACTGACAGCGCCGGGACCGGGGTCGGTGAAGGTCGGTCGCGCCAGCGCCCACACCGCGAACGCGATCGCGACCACGAGCATCGGCACCCCGGTCCACAGGTTGACGTTCACACCGATGTCCTGTCCGCTCGCGGTGTCGGTCTTCGCGTGGGCGAACAAGCCCATCAGGGTCACCACGATCCCGTAGACCCCGAACAGGATCGTCAGGATCCACCGCAGGTCGAACAGCGAGACCCTGCCGCGAGCGGGCCGGGCGGACGACGTCTGGTCGGTCATTGTTCCTCCCTCACCAGAACACGATGTTCAGCGCGAGTGCGATCACCAGCACGGTGACGCCCAGCACGACGGGCCTGCGGTACCACGCGCGGTCCCCGGGCGATTCCTCGCCACGCAGCTCCGCGCGCGACGTCAACGCCCACACCAGGCCGCGCAGCTCCGAGTCCGGCTTCGGCTCGGTCGCCAGCGACACCACGACGCTGACCACGATGTCCACCACGAACGCCACCAGGGCCCCGACGAAGCTGGGGCCCTGCGTGTCGGCGCTGCCGAAGATCGTCAACGCCCCGGTGTTGGCCAGCACGAACACGATGATCGCGGCCACGGTGCCCGACACCAGGCCGGACCAGCCGGCCGCCTTCGTCATCCGCTTCCAGAACAGCGCCAGGATGAACGTCGCGAACAGCGGTGCGTTGAAGAAGCTGAACAGCGTCTGCAGGTAGTTCATGACGTTGCTGAACCCGCTGGCCAGGAACGCCGCGCCGATCGCGATGACACAGCCGATCACGGTGACCAGCCGGCCGACCCGCAGGTAGTAGTCGTCGGGCCGGTCCTTGCGCACGTACGTCTGCCAGATGTCGTACGTGAACACCGTGTTGAACGAGCTGACGTTCGCCGCCATGCCGGCCATGAACGCCGCCAGCAGACCGGCGATCGCCACCCCGAGCATGCCGTTGGGCAGCAGGTCCCGCATCAGCAGTTCCGTGGCGTTGTTGTAGTTCACACCGTTCAGCGACTTCAGCCCGGGGTTGGCCGCCTGCGCCGCCTTGAACTTCGCCAGCTCCGGCGACAGCACGGCGGACAGCATGCCCGGGATGAAGATCACCAGCACGATGAACGTCTTCGGGAACGCGCCGATCAGCGGCGTCCGCCGCGCGGCCGACATGTTCCTCGCCGACAGCGCCCGCTGCACCTCGGCGAAGTTCGTCGTCCAGTAGCCGAACGACAGCACGAACCCCAGACCGAACACGATGCCCAGCACCGACCACACCGGGCTGGCGATGCCGGTGATGTTCGAGCCCGGCCAGGACGACAGCTGCGCGTTCGGGTTCAGCCCGGTGGCCCGGATCTTGTCCACCAGACCGCTCCAGCCACCCACCTTGGCCAGGCCGACCAGCGTCAACGGGATCAGCAGCGCCAGGATGACGAAGAACTGCATGACCTCGTTGTAGATCGCGGCCCGCAGACCGCCCAGCGTCGTGTACGCGAGCACGATGGCGGCGGCGATCACGATGGACAGCCACAGTGGCCAGCCCAGCAGCAGGTTGACGACGGTCGCCAGGGCGTACAGGTTGATGCCGGCGATCAGCACCTGCGCGACGGCGAAGCTGATGCCGTTGACCAGGTGGGTCGCCGGACCGAAGCGGCGCAGCAGGAACTCCGGCACGCTGCGCACCTTCGAGCCGTAGTAGAACGGCATCATCACCAGGCCGAGGAACACCATCGCCGGGATCGCGCCGATCCAGTAGTAGTGCACCGTCGGGACGCCGAACTGGGCGCCGTTGGCCGTCATGCCGAAGATCTCGACGGCACCCAGGTTCGCCGAGATGAACGCCAGACCCGTCACCCAGGCCGGCATCGACCTGCCGGACAGGAAGAAGTCGAGGCTGGTCGACACCGACCTCCTGGCCAGCGCGCCGATGCCGAGCACGAGCACGAAGTAGACAGCGATCAGGACGTAGTCGATCGGTCCGGCGTTGAGCCGAAGGTTCGCGTCCGCGAGGACCTGCGTCGCGTAGGGCGTGTGCACTCGGCCACCCTCCATCCACCCACCGTTGGTATCCGACATCCGATCATCACGGTGGCACCTGCGCCATTCAAGATGGGGGATGACGGGACCCGGAACACGGGTACTACGCCCCCGGGGTGAGACTGGGGGTCGTGACAGCCGGCTATCCACACCTCCCCCCACTCACCTTGACGCGGGTCGCCACGGCCTGGACGTCGGACATTCCGACGATCGTGGTCGTCGCGGTGCTGGTGGCCGGGTACGTGGCGGCGGTGCGGAAACACCGGTCGGTGACGGGCACGCCGTGGCCGAGGTCACGAAATGTCGCATTCGCCACCGGTGTCGGATTGATCACAGTGCTCGGCCTGTCGTTCTTCGGCACGTACGCCGACACGCTGTTCTGGGTGCGGGCCGCCGACGTGATCGGCCTGCTGATGGTCGTCCCGCTGTGTCTGGCGCTGAGCTCCCCGGTCGCGCTGGCCATGGCGACGCTGGGGCCGCGTGGCCGAGACCGGCTGCTGCGCGCGCAGGCCAGCCGCACGGCCCGGGTGCTCACGTTCCCGGCGACGGCGTCGCTGCTGCTCGTCGCGACGCCGTGGGCGTTCTACTTCACCGGCTGGTACCAGTCGGTGCTCACCGACGGGCTCGTCGACCACCTGAGCCGGTTGGCGTTGCTGCTGGTTGGTTTCCTCTACTTCTACAGCCGGCTGCAGCTGGACCCGGTACCGCACAAGTACCCGCACATGATCTCCGTGGTGATCACGTTCGTCGAGGTCATCTTCGACGCGGCACTCGGCCTGGTCCTGTGGCTCAACCCGCACATCGTCGCGGAGGCCTATTACCAGGGAGTCGGCCGTACCTGGGGCCCCACCCTGCGCGACGACCAGATCTTCGGCGCCGGCGTGCTGTGGATCGTCGGCGACCTGGCGGGCCTGCCGTTCCTCGGCGCACTGATGAAACGCATGTCGCACGACGACGCGGTCGAGGCGGCGGAGATCGACAAACACCTGGACGAACAGGAGGCGACGGCGCCGCCCGACCCGGAAACCGGCCGCCCCCGCCTGTGGTGGGAGGACGACCCGGTGCTGGCCGAACGCTTCCGCCGCACCGGCGGTTACTGAGCCGGAACCGGGATCAGAACAGGCGGAACTCGTCGGAGTCGGTGCCGCGCAGGGCGTCGTAGTCCAGGACCAGGCAGCGGATGCCGCGGTCCTCGGCCAGGGTGCGGGCCTGCGGGCGGATCTGTTGCGCCGCGAACACGCCCTTCACCGGTGACAGCAGGGGATCGCGGTTGAGCAGCTCCAGGTAGCGGGTCAGCTGCTCGACGCCGTCGATCTCGCCGCGGCGTTTGATCTCCACCGCCACCGACACGCCCTCCGCGTCCCGGCACATCAGGTCCACCGGGCCGATCGCCGTCGGGTACTCGCGGCGCACCAGGGTCCAGCCGTCGCCCAGGGTCGTCACGTGCTCGGCCAGCAGTTCCTGCAGGTGCGCCTCGACACCGTCCTTCACCAGACCCGGGTCGACGCCCAGTTCGTGCTTGGACTCGTGCAGGATCTCGTCCAGCGTGATGACCAGCTTCTCGCCGGCCTTGTTCTCCACGATCCACATGCCGGGCTCCTCGATCAGCCAGCACGGCGGCGGCATCCAGTTCAGCGGCTTGTACGAGCCGCCGTCGGAGTGCACCAGCACCGAGCCATCCGCCTTCACCATCAGCAGGCGGGTGGCCATCGGCAGGTGGGCGGTGAGTCGACCGGCGTAGTCCACCTGGCAGCGAGCAATCACGAGACGCACCGAGCAAGGGTAGGAGATCGGTGTCCGGCGGCGCTGCCACCCCTGGCCGCGTGTTGTGGACCGTCCACCGAGCTCCGGCATCATGGCGACCGTGGAACAACTGGACTCGCGGCAGGTGTACTCGAACGCGTGGATGGTCGTCCGGGAGGACGACATCCGGCGCCCCGACGGCAGCGACGGTATCTACGGCGTCGTCGACAAACCCGACTACGCGCTGGTCATCGCGTGCCGGGACGACCAGGTGCACCTCGTGGAACAGTTCCGGTACCCGCTGGGCATGCGGCGGTGGGAGTTCCCGCAGGGCACCGCGCCCAACCGCGCCGACATGGACCCGGCCGAACTGGCCGCACGCGAGCTGCGCGAGGAGACCGGCCTGCGGGCGGCGGTCATGGAGCCGATCGGGCTGCTCGACGTGGCGCCGGGCATGTCCAGCCAACGCGGACGGGTGTGGCTCGCGACCGGTCTCACCGATGGCAAGCCGGAGCGGGAACTTGAGGAGCAGGACATGCGCTCCGCGTGGTTCACCCGATCGGAGTTCCACACCATGATTACGAAGGGTGATGTCACCGACGCGCAGAGCATCGCCGCCTACACCCTCCTCCTGCTGCACGAACGCGCTGGTGACGGCGCCGTTTCCGGCCTGTGGCAGGCTGGGGACGACTCGGGTGGGTAGACGAGGGCAACCCGTCAGCGGACTTGCGCGTCCCCGTTCTGGGTCAACCCTGATCCAGAACGGTTACGCGGAGTCGTCACATGCGCTCCGTGGCGGCAAGGAGCGTCCGTGGGCGAAGAGACCTGGGAACACCCTCGTCGGGGCAGTCTTGGCGCCACCGGCCCACAGGACCAGGCCACTGCGCCGACCGCCCCCGTCCGCATCCCGCCCAGCGCCGAACCCACCGAGGTCATCGAGGGCGCGGGCCACTTCGACGGCAGCGAGTTCGACGACGCGCCCGAGCACGTCAACCCGAACGACGCCACCGAGGCGATGGAGCCCGCTCCCGCACCGCGGCGTCCGGCACCACCCCGCCGCAGGGGCCGCCGGGTCGCCGCGGCCGCCGGGTACACCGTGCTGGGTCTGGTGTCGGTGCTGGTGCTCGGCCTGACCGGCTACGCCTGGGGCACTTACCACACGCTGGACACGGGCATCCACAAGTCCAACGCGCTGGCGTCGCCCAAGGAGAAGAAGTCGCTCAACGGCGACACGAACATCCTGATCATGGGCCTGGACAGCCGGCTGGACGAGAACGGCAAACCGTTGCCGCAGAACATCTACGACGCCCTGCACGCCGGTGACAACAGCGAGGGCGGCTACAACGCGAACGTCCTGATGCTGCTGCACGTCCCGGCGCACGGCCAGGCGGTCGAGATCTCCATCCCGCGCGACGACTACGTGGCGCTGCCCGGCTGCCCGGACGGCGTGTGCCACGAGAAGATCAAGCAGGCCTACGGCCTGGCGCGCGACCAGGCGTACAACAAACTGCGCCGGCAGGGCCTCACCGGCACCGCCCTGGAACAGGCGGCGCGCGACGCGGGCCGCAAGGAGGAGGCCGACACCGTCAGCCAGTTCCTCGGCGGTGTGCCCATCGACCACTTCATCGAGGTCACGCTGGTCGCGTTCTTCCAGATCGCGCAGGTGGTGCAGCCGGTCACGGTGTGCGTGCTGAAGAACACCCGGGACACGTTCTCCGGCGCCAACTTCCACGCCGGTCGACAGCAGATCAACGCGTCGCAAGCGCTTGCGTACGTGCGCCAGCGGCGGGACAACGTGAAGGGCGACTACTACTACAACAACTTCACCGACCTGGACCGGGAGCGCCGGCAGCAGGCGTTCATCTCGGCGCTGGCCTACCAGCTCCGGCAGGCCGGCACGTTCACCAGCCCGACGAAGATCAGCGGCATCCTGGACGTGGCGAAGAAGAACACGGCCATCGACAGCGGCCTGAACCTGCTGGAGTTCGCGCAGGAGGCGTCCGACCTGACCGGCGGCCACATCGTGTTCAACACGCTGCCGGTGCAGAACTACGCGAAGCTGCCCGGGGCCGGTGACGTCAACATCGTCAACCTGCCGATCATCCAGGCCGAGGTGCGTCACCTGCTGAGTCCGCCCGCGTCGGCCACCAAGGCGGCCACGCCGTCCAGCACGTCGGCGACGCCGCCCCCGCCGCCGGTGACCGGTGTGGTCGACGTGGTGAACCGGTCGGGCCGGTCGGGCATGGCCGGCAAGGTGGCGACTGCGTTGGCGCACAAGGGTTTCACCCGTGGCGAGACGACCAGCGAGTCCCGCGAGTCGCTGACGGTCGTGGAGTACTCGTCGTCGAGTTCGCTGGCGGCGGCCCAGTCCGTGGCCACGCTGCTGGGTGCGTCGGTGCAGAAGTCGTCCCTGGCGGGTGCCGGGCGGGTGCGGGTCGTGCTGGGCACGGGCTTCACGCTGCCGACGGCCCTGGGCGGCACACCGGCCACCGTGGACACCAGGGCGGAGGCGCCGGGTAGCAGCGCCAACGCCCCGAGCCCGCTGGCCGGCGGCAGCATCCCCTGTGTGAAGTGACACCGGGTGCAGTGACAGCCGGTGCGGTGACACCCGCCCGGCGCCTGCCGGTTATCCCCCCTGCCGGACCCTGCGGAACGTCAGCGCCACCACGAAGCTGACCGCCGCGAACGCCACGGCTACGGTGAACGCCGGCGTCATGCCGCCGACCAGTGCGTGCGCCGCGTCCGCACCGCCGGCCGCCGCGTGCCGGCTGCCCGCTCCGAACACCGTCACCAGGACCGCGAGCCCGAGTGTCGCGCCGACGTTCTGCATCGTCTGCAGCACGCCGCCGGCGGCGCCGGCGTCCTGCGGGCGCACGGTGCCCATGATCACGATGTTCAGCGGCGAGAACGCCAGGCCACCGCCCAGGCCCAGGAGCGCCAGCGGGCCGAGCAGGTCGGCGAAGTACGTGCTGGACGCCGTCAGCCGGGTCAGCCACAGCAGGCCACCGGCCATCAGGGCCGTGCCGACCAGTGCGATCGGTTTCGGGCCGAACCTGGGCAGCAGCCGCGGGATCAGGCGGGTCATCGCGAACAGCAGCACGGCGAGCGGCAGGAACGCGAAACCCGTTGCCAGCGGTGAGAACCCGCGCACGTCCTGGAGGAACTGGGACAGGAAGAAGAACGACGACATCATCGCCATCGGGCCGAGGAAGAAGTTCAGGTAGGCGGCGGCCCGGTCGCGGTTGGTGAACAGGTGCAGCGGCATCAGCGGCTGCGCGGCCCGCACCTCGACCAGCAGGAACACCGCCAGCAGCACGACTCCGGCGGCCAGCGACGTGATCGTGCCGGTGTCGCCCCAGCCGTCGGCCGCCGCGCGGATGAACCCGTAGACCAGCGCGGCCGTGCTCGCCGTCGCCGTGACGGCGCCGGGCAGGTCGAGCCGGCCCGGGTGGCGCGCGGGTTCACGCAGGAACGCCGAGGCCAGCACGGTCACCGCGATGCCGACCGGCAGGTTGATGAACAGCACCGCCCGCCACGACGTCAGTTCGGTGAGCAGGCCGCCGACGATCAGGCCGATCGCGAAACCGCCCGTGGTCACGCCGGAGAAGATGGCCAGCGCGCGGATGCGCTGCTGTGGTTCGGTGAACGTCGTCGTGATCAGCGCCAGCGTGCTCGGGCCGGCGGCCGCCGCGCCCAGGCCCTGGGCGACGCGGGCCGCGAGCAGCACGCCCGCCGTGGGCGCGAGGCCGCCGACCAGTGAGGCGACGGTGAACAGGGCGATGCCGCCGATGAACAGGCGACGCCTGCCGAACAGGTCGCCCGCCCGGCCGCCGAGCAGCAGCAGGCCGCCGAACACGAGCGTGTAGGCGTTGATCACCCACGACAGGCCGGTGGGTGTGAAGTGCAGGTCGTGCTGGACTCTGGGCAGCGCGACATTCATGACGGTCACGTCGAGCGCGAGCATGAGCTGGCAGCTCACCAGGATCGCGAGCACGAGGCCGCGCCTGGTCGTCGACTGTCGTCCGTCCGTTGTTGTCGATGTGGTGTCGACGGACACGGTCACTGGGGATCCCCCGTCAGCTGAGACATCAAACGGAGAAAGTCTCCGTTTATGGCCCGGCTATCATATGGAGAGCCCGTCCGGTTGCACAAGACTATCCGGAGAATGTGTCCGCTTCTAGGGGTGGAGGACCGATGCCCGCGTCGGACAGCGCTGCCCGACCAATGCGTGCGGACGCGCGCCGCAACTGCGACCTCCTCATCGCGACGGCCCGCGAGGTGTTCAGCGAGAAGGGCGCCGAAGCCCCGCTGGACGAGATCGCCAAACGCGCCGGAGTCGGCGCCGGCACGCTCTACCGGCACTTCCCCAACCGGGAGGCCCTGGTCGAGGCCGTGTACCGGGGCGAGGTCGACGCGCTCGCCAACCGCGCCACCGAACTGCTCGCCGACCTGCCGCCCGCCGAAGCCCTGGCGCAGTGGATGCGCGAACAGGTCATGTTCGTCAACCACCGGCGCGGGCTGGCCGTGAACCTGAAGTCCGCGCTCAAGCGCGACTCCGAGACCATGGCGTGGTGCCGCACGCGCATGATCGACGCCGGCCGGGAACTCCTCACGGCCGCGGCCGGCACCGGCGCTGTTCGCCCGGACATCGAACCGTTCGACCTGCTGCGCCTGGGCCACGGACTGGCCGTGGCGTGCGAGTTCGGCAGCGACGAGGACGGCGAACGCATGCTCGGCGTCGTCCTCGCCGGCCTGCGGACGCCCTGATCAGGCGTGCGCGCGTAGCACTATGTCGACAATCTCGTTCATCATCGACGTCATGTCGTAGTCCTTGGGCGTGAACACCCCGACGACGCCCTGGGCGCGCAGTGCCGCCGCGTCCTCCGGCGGGATGATCCCGCCCACCACCACCGGAATGTCGGCCGCGCCCGCCTCGGCCAACCCCGCGACCACGGCCGGCACGACCTCCATGTGCGACCCGGACAGCACCGACAGCCCCACGACGTGCACGCCCTCCTGCACGGCGGCCGCCACGATCTGTGCCGGTGTGAGCCGAATCCCCTGGTAGATCACCTCGAAGCCGACGTCCCGCGCGCGCACGGCGATCTGCTCGGCGCCGTTGGAGTGACCGTCCAACCCGGGCTTGCCGACCAGGAACCGCAGCCGTTCACCCAACTGCTCACCGGCCCGCCGGACCCGCTCCCGCACCTCGCTGATCGCGGCACCCGCGTCCCCGGCCGCCGCCGCGGCCGACACCCCGGTGGGCGCGCGGTACTCGCCGAACACCTCGCGCAGCGCCCCGGCCCACTCCCCCGTGGTCACCCCGGCGCGCGCGCACTCCAGGCTGGCTTCCATGAGGTTGGCGTCCGTCCCTGCATCGCGCCGTAGCCGGTCCAGGGCG
>DASZXM010000573.1:0-3327 GCA_035546415.1 Pseudonocardiaceae bacterium | reverse complement strand
ACATCGGTTTCGCCAGCTTCGCCACGCAGGGCACGACGCTGCCGGACAGCGTGCTGAGCCGGGTACCCGAGGTGGACGGCGTGATCCTCGGCCCGGTGTCGCACTACTCGTACCCGGAGGGGGCGCGGAACCCGTCGGCCGAACTGCGGGTGCGGTTCGAGCTGTTCGCCAACGTCCGCCCGTGCCGGTCCCGGCCGGCGCTCAGCGTGCTGCGCAAGCCGATGGACCTGGTGATCGTGCGGGAGAACACCGAGGGGTTCTACTCCGACCGGAACATGTTCGCCGGCAGCGGCGAGTTCATGCCGGACGCGGACACGGCGCTGAGCATCCGCAAGATCACCGCGCGCGGCAGCGAACGCGTCGCGCGGGCGGCGTTCGAACTGGCGCGCGGCAGGCGGAAGCGCGTGACGGCGGTGCACAAGGCGAACGTGCTCAAGCTGTCGGACAGCCTGTTCCTGCGTGCGGTGCGCAAGGTCGCCGAGGACTTCCCGGACGTGCACCTGGACGAGCTGATCGTGGACGCGGCGGCGGCCGCACTGGTCCGGCGGCCGGACGAGTTCGACGTGATCGTGACGACCAACATGTTCGGCGACATCCTGTCCGACGAGGCCGCCGAACTGTCCGGCAGTCTCGGCCTGGGCGGTTCGCTCAACGTCGGATACGACGTGGCGGTCGCGCAGGCGCAACACGGTTCCGCACCGGACATCGCCGGTCAGGGGGTCGCCAACCCGACGTCACTGATCCTGTCGGTGGCGATGCTGCTGGACTGGCGCGGCAGGCGCGACGGCGACAGCGCTCTGGTGACGGCGGCGGCGCGCATCGAGGCCGCGGTGGAACGGGTGATCGACGACCCGGCGACCCGCACCCGGGACCTGGGCGGCACCCTGGGCACGGCAGAGTTCACCGAGCACGTCGTCAAGCAGGTGAACGCGTGACGGTGCTGCGGCCGGACGAACTACCGGCCAGGGATCGGGGCGCCGGCGCACGGACGGTGCCACTGGTGACGACGGCCCGGGGTGCGACCGGTTTCCTCAACGGCATCACGGACTTCCAGCCGGGCGCGGCGATCGGCCACCACGCGCACAACGTGGCGGAGTCGGTGATCATCGTGCAGGGCACGGCGATCGTCGACATCGACGGGACCAGGACCCGCTTGCGCCGCGCCGACACCACGTTCGTACCGGCGAACGTCCCACACCACTTCGAGAACGCATCCGACTCGGAACCGATGACGATCTTCTGGACGTACGCGTCGATCGACGCGACGCGCACGCTCGTCGGCACCGGCGAGTCGACCCGCATCGACGTCGAGCACGGCGGGTCGGCGGCGGACGTGGTGCAGGAGGTCGCGCGGCTGACGGTGAAACCGGGCTGTGCGGCGGCTTTCGAGGCGGCGGTCGCTGCGGCGGCGCCACTTTTCCAGCGGGCGAAGGGCGCCCGGACGTTCGTGTTGCAGCGGTCGGCGGAGCAGCCGCTGGAGTACCGGCTGGTGATCGGCTGGGATTCGATCGACGATCACCTGGTGGGCTTCCGGAACTCGCCGGAGTTCCAGGAGTGGCGGCGGTTGATCGCGGACACGGTCGACGGCACGCCCGAGGTGGAGCACGTGCGGAACGTGCTGACGGCGTTCTGAGACAACCGGTCGGCCATCGGAGAGGACTGTGAGATGCGCGAGCTGCTGCGGCAACTGTCCGAACGGGACATGCGGGTGCACTCGATGCTGGTGTACTGGCGGGGCCGGACGGTGTTCGACCTGTGGCAGTGGCCGCACGAGCCGACCCTGAAGCAAGAAACCCATTCGGTGACGAAGAGCTTCACCGGAACGGCGGTGGGGTTCGCGGAGGCGGAGGGCCTGCTCGACCTGGACGCCCCGGTGGTGAGCTTCTTCGACGTGGCCGCGCCGAGCGAGAACCTGCGCCGGATGCGCGTCCGCGACCTGCTGACGATGCGCACCGGCCACGCACGGGGCCTGTCCGGTGCGACGACCCGCCTGCGCACGACCGGGTGGGTGGAGGAGTTCCTGG
Source organism: Pseudonocardiaceae bacterium (assembly GCA_035546415.1). Lineage (GTDB taxonomy): Bacteria > Actinomycetota > Actinomycetes > Mycobacteriales > Pseudonocardiaceae > DATEPR01. The sequence goes on along the minus strand of DASZXM010000573.1, from coordinate 1,303 downwards.
TCGAACCGGTGGTCGAACCGCCGGGCGGCGAATTCCGCTATAGCAGCACGACCAGCCACGTGCTGTCGGCGATCGTGCAACAGGTCGCGGGCGAACCGGTGGACGCGTACCTGCGGCCCCGCCTGTTCGATCCGCTGGGCATCGAGGACTTCACGTGGGAACACGACCCGGCGGGCGTGGCCAGTGGCGGCAACGGGTTGTCGATGCGCCCCGGCGACCTGCTGAAGTTCGGTGTGCTGTACCTGCGGGACGGCGTGTGGCAGGACCGGCAGGTGCTGCCGCCCGGATGGGTGCGGAGGGCGACGGCGCTGCACGTGAAGCGAGCGATCAGCGGCGTGTGGAACGGCCGCGAACTGGTGCCACCACCGGCGGACGCGGTCGCGGATTCGGGCTACGGCTACCAGTTCTGGGTCACCGAAGACGGCATCTACGACGCGTCCGGCATCTTCGGTCAGGAATGCATGGTGTTCCCCGAGTTCGACGGGGTGGTGGTGGTCACGGGAGCAATGGGCGACCCGTCGTACCACGACCTGCCCGGCATGCTCCGCACGGCGTTCAAGCGAATGTTCACGTCAGGCGACTTCGAGGCCCCGGAGTGGGTCGAACGTGCCCGTCAACCAGAACCTTTGGCTGCGGGCAACGGCCCCGCTCGCACGGGCACGTACGACTTCGAACCCAACGACCAGGGCCTGCGCTCCCTGTCGGTGGACGTGGGCGACACGGTGGTGTTGGTCGTCGTCGACGACCTCGGTGAACACCGGATCGAACACGGCTTGGGCGAGTGGCTGCCCCAACGCACGGGCGTGAGCGTGGGTCGCCTGCACCACTCCTATCAGGACAAGGCGGCCCCCATTCTGGCCGGTGCCCACCAGGAACCCGACGCACTACACCTCAAGTGGCACTTCCTGGAGGCCTCGTTCATCGACGAACTGACACTGACGTTCGCCGGCGACGAGATCACGGTGAACCACGGCGTCAACATCAACTCCGGCCCGACGGAACTCCCACCGGCCCGAGGAACGCTATCCGTGTCTTCAAGGCAGGGCTAACCCGGCAGACCGCTGGCTGTCCTTCGAGATCGCGGCGTCGGCCTCGGCGCGAGTGGTGAACGTGTTGTGCGGCCAGTAGATCAGCTCGGTCTTGATGGTTGACCACAGGTTCTCGGCGAGGGCGTTATCGTAACTGTCACCGACGCTGCCGGTCGAGGGCGCCACGCCAGCGTCGGCCAAGCGCTGGGTGAACCGCACAGCCGTGTATTGGCAACCCTTGTCGCTGTGATGAACCAACTGTCCATCATGGACAT
>DASZXM010000572.1:0-8009 GCA_035546415.1 Pseudonocardiaceae bacterium | reverse complement strand
CGCGCGGCGGCGCGTCGAGGTGTTCGGTGAGCACACCGGCGCGCGCGTCGTGCCTCCACGCCAGCCGGATGTCGCCGAACGGCGTGCGCAGCGACCCCTGTGCGCTGGCCAGGTCACCGGTCTGCGGCGCGATGTCGTAGCCGCCGGTCACGGTCGTGGGCCGGATGCCCAGCACGTAGAACGTCAGGGCCGAGGTCGGCCCGGTCGCCCAGCCGTGCGCGTTGCTCATGTACGGGCCGCCGTAGCCGAACGTGCCGTCGGCCAGGTAGCCCTCCCAGAACGTGCTGCCGGTGCCCAGCGGCGAGTCGAGCATGTAGCCCCACTCGCGTCGCATCAGGTCCAACGCTTGGCCGGTGTCGCCGGCGCGCAGGTGCGCGGCCAGTTCCATCGAACCGGGGAACGTGGAGATCTGGCCGCCGTTCTCCGGAGTCGTGGCCCCGTAGGAGTTCCAGTCGGTGGTGAGCGCGGCGCTGACCCGGGCGGCCCGGTCGGCCGGTGCGATGCCGTACCAGACGGCGAGCGAGTTGCCGTCCTGCGGATGCAGGTCGCTGGTCGGGTTGTCCCGGTACTCGCCGGCCGCGTCGTCCCACAGGGTCGCGTTGACGGCGGCCCGCAGCGTCGCGGCGACGGCGCTCCAGTGCGTCGCGTCGGCCGGGTCGCCCTCGACGGTGGCCAGTTGGGCGCCGGTGACGAGCGCCTCGTACAGCAGCGCGTTGGCCTCGATGTTCTCGCCGCCCTGGTCCGCACGCGCCCAGTCGGCGGTGTTGTGCACGGTCATCAGGCCGTCGCCACCGACCTCGTCCAGCGAGAACGCCATCGCCCGCACGTAGTTCGCCCACTCGCCGGCCAGCCAGGTGCCGTCGTGGGAGTACTGGTAGTAGTTCGCGGTGCCGATCAGCGTCCACAGGTGGTAGGTGTCGGAGCCGTAGAAGTCGACCTCCGGACCGGCGTAGGGCAGCTCGCCGTTCGCGGCCTGGTGGTCGTAGAGCGTGGTGAGCGCGTTGCGGGTGGGTGTCAGGTCGCCCAGCGACGCGTACTCGGTGGGCACCGACACGCCCAGGTCGCCCGGCCACACCGTGCGGTCGCGTTTCGCACCGTCGACCAGCACCTCGCTGCCGACGCCGACGGTCGCCCCGTTGTCCCACCCGCTGGGCGGCGGACCCCAGACACGGCCGGTGGTCGGTGCGATCGTGTTCGTCTGCACGGTGTACGCGCCCGCGTACCAGATCCGGTTGAGCAGCGGGTCGCTGGAATAGAAATAGTTGTCGTAGGCGCGCAGGTCGGACATGTCCGGCGCGAACGAGATCCGCAGCGACACGCGGTCGACGTCGATGGTGCCGGCCGAGTCCGCGAAGACCGTCAGGTAGCGGAAGCCGCCGCGCGACTGCGCCTGCGGCATCGTCCAGGAACTGTTCGGTGCCGCGGGCGCGTCGAGCGCGCCGTCCGGCCCACCGCCACCGTTGCTGGCGTCGCTGCTGGTACCGACGTACTGCGACGACTCGGAGAACGCCAGGCCGAGCTGCTGCCCGGCATCGGTGTCCGGGCCGAAGTGGACGGTCACCAGTCCGCCGACCTCCTCGCCGAAGTCGTACGTGATCGCCGCGCCCTGCCCGACCAGGTGCGTTCCGTGCACGGTGCCGGTCGTGCGGAACACGCGCATCGGCGTGACCGTGCGGCTGGCCGGCGCGAGGTTGTACCGGTCCCAGGGATGGGCGGCGGGCCGCGCGGCGGCCGCCGGCTGCGGGGTGAGGACGGCAGCGAGGGCCAGGCCGACCGCGCCGACGATCCAGGCTCGACTGTGCAGTGCTCCGTTGCGCCACATGGTGTCTCCGTTCGCCAGCTGAGGAGATTAGGCGAGGTGCAGCCATCATTGCAACGTTTCAATTCGGTTTGGTATGGCCACTTCGAGACAACACGCAGGCCGGAGTGCTCGTCGCTTGAAACGTTTCGTACCGTTGCGGACGCGCGTCGCCCGTCGTCGCCATGGTGCCGGCGCTCAGGCGATCGCTTCCGGGTTGTCGGCGATGTACTGGCGGACGATGTCGTCGAACGACTCGTCCGCCGTGAGGCCCAGCCGGTTCGCGCGTGGGGCGTGCACGCGTGCCGGCCAGCTGTGCACCATCGGCGCGATGACCGGGTCGTCGATCCAGTCGATGAGGTCGCCGCGGCCGGGCCCGGCCACCCGGTCCATGGCCGCCGCCATGGCCCTCGGTGTCGTGGTGAGGGCCGGGAGGTTCATGGCGGTGCGGCTGCCCCACGTCGGGTCGTCGACGGCGGCGGCGAGCAGGATGCCCGCCAGGGTGCGGCGGGGCGAGGACAGCGCGATCTCGGTGTCCGGTGGGACGGGACAGGCGGCGCGGTGGCCGGCCAGGGGCTCGCGGACGATGCTGGACATGAAGCCGGACGCGGCCGCGTTCGGCTTACCGGGACGGACCGACACCGTCATGAGGCGGACCGATCGCCCGCGCACGAAGCCTTTCCGGCTGTAGTCGGCGACGAGTTGCTCGCCGATGAACTTCTGGATGCCGTAGCTGGTCTGCGGGCGGGGGAGGGTGTCGTCGTCGACGGTGCCGACCGGGCCGATCGCCGGGTCGCTGCCGAACACCGCCAGCGAGCTGGAGAACACCAGCAGCGGCGGCGTGTCCTGGCGCCGGGCGTGTTCCAGCAGTGCCCGGGTGCCGTCGACGTTGGTGTGCATGCCCAGGTCGAAGTCGGCCTCGGCGGCGCCGCTGACCACCCCGGCCAGGTGGAAGTACAGGTCCGCCGCGCCGACCTCGGGCAGCACGTCGGCCAGCTCACCGACCACCGCCCGCACCCGGCGGTCCTCGACGCGTGGCGCGACCGGATCGACCAGCACCAGTTCGTCGACGTCGTCGCCGAGCAGCCTGCGGGCCAGCAGCGTGCCGAGAAAACCTGCTCCACCGGTGATGACTACACGCACGACCTATGCCTCCAACCTGTCCACGACGTCGGCGAGCGACTCGTCGTCGCCGACGTTCCCGGCGAACACGATGTACGGGAGACCGGACTGCGCCTCCCACAGCGACACGATCCCGGGCAGCAGCGAGCCCCGGGCCCACGCGCGGTCGATACCCAGCGCCTCGGTGGCGATGTCGGCGGACGTGATGCCGCCCTTCGCGATCACGTACGCCGGCCGGTGGCGGGCGCAGATCTCCCGCGTGGCACGGGTGAGCGCGGCGCTGACCCGGCGCGCGATGTCCAGGCTCGCGGCCTCGTCCGCGCCGGTGACCAGCTCCCGCGACGTGCTCAGCACGACGAGCGACTCGTCGAGCGCGGCCTCGGCGACCGCGTCGGCGACGGCCGCGTCGGGGTCGGCCAGGACGGCTCGGACGTCGATCTCGACGGTCCTGGGGCGCCGCCGTCGCGTCAGCACGTCGAGCTGCCGGCTGGTCAGCCCGACGTGCGAGCCGACGACGACCAGCCCGTGCCCGTCGCCGACCAGACCGGCCAGCCGTTCGTCCGAGATCGGCGCTGTCGCCTCCTGGCCCAACCGGGCCCGCACGAAGGACGGCCCGACGCGGTAGACGAACCGCTTCCCGGCTGCCTCGGCGGCCGACACCGCGCGCACCACGGTCCGCAGGTCGGCGTCGGTCTCCGCGTCGACGGCGATCACCGGGCCGGTCAGCGCCGCCGCCAGGTCCTCGGTCGGGGCCGACCGGATCGTGTCCAGCGTCAACTCGGTGACGTCGTCCCGCCCGATGCGGCCGGCGCTCTTCTCCTCGACCCACTCGGCCAACCTCGACGACCGGTAGCCGAACGTCGCGTCCTTCGCGAACTCGGTCTCCGCGACCGGGACCCCGCCGCGCACGTAGTGCACGCCGTTGACCGTCACCCGTCCGGCATCGATGTACGCGGGCACGAGCAGCACCGAGTCGACCGGCACCAGCGAGCCGATGACGTCCGTCTCCAGTGGATAGTGCCCGCGCAGCGTGGAGTCGCCGCGGCTGGCGAACACCAGGCCGTCCGGGTCGACCGCGAGGCACGCCTGGACCACCTCGCGGTTGCGCGCGGCGGCCGCGTCCGGCGGCAGGCTACGGGTGTTGGTCAGCACGAAGAACCCGGCGGTGTCCTGGTCGAGCGCCCAGCGGATGTCGTCGACGGTCCACCGGGTCAGCACCGGTAGGTCGTGCACCGTCTGCGTGCCGGTCGGGTCGTCGTCCAGCACGACGACCCGACGGTTCTCCTGGGCATCGGGTCGAACGGGCTTCACGAGTTGAACACTGTTCCACGAGACCGCGCGTCGCGAAACCGTCGACCCGCGTGGGAGCGCGCGCCGACGAGATTCCGCGCGGGTGTGGGAACGGTGGTTGTCCCCGCTCCCATCACAAGGTGACCATGAGGTTCGCTATGGTGATCGGACGTGGTGGCGTTGCCGCTCGGCGAGGCAGGGGGAGATGGCCAGCATCGAAGTCGCGGGACTCGACGTCGCTGGTCTGCGCCACCCACTGTCACTGAGCGTGCCCACCGGGGTGGTCCGGGCCGTCGTGATCGGTGACCGGCGCGTCGCGCGGGCCGTGGCCGACGCCGTCACCGGCATCACCCCCACACCTGCCGTGACGATCAGCGGGCCCGCCCACCGGCGCGTGCGCCTGGTGCCCAGCGACGGTGCGCTGCTGCCGCACCTGACCGTGCTGCAGAACATCCTCGCCGCCCGGCCGTCCACCCGGCACACCGACCAGGCCGAGCAGGAGGTGCGGGCCAAGGCCGCCGGCTACGGCCTGGACGGCCTGTTGGACCGCTATCCACACGAGATCCCGGTGGGTCGCAGGCGTATGACCGGCCTGGCCCGCGCGTTGCAGGGCAGGCCGAACGCGCTGGTCATCGAGGACGACCCGGCCACGCCCAGCTGGGGTGCGCTGCTGTCCACGGCGTGGCGTGGCTACCAGGTGCGGCCGGACGGGTCCACTCGGGACGGTCCACGGACACCGGAGCTGCTGGCCGGCGTGGCCACGCTGTTGATCGTGCCGACGGTCGACCGGGCGACCGCGTTCGACGCCGAGCCGATCCGGCCCGCGTACGAGGGGAAGGGTGGCGACCTGCGCGGTGTCGCCTGACCGGATCGACCGACGGACCGTGCTGCGGGCGGGTGCGCTCGCGGCCGCCGGGCCGCTGCTGGCCGCGTGCGGGGCGATGGACAACCTGCTCGCCGTCGACGTCGTGCGGGTCGCGGTCAGCTGGAGCGACGCCGAACTCGCCGCCTTCCAGTCCGTGCTCGACGTGTTCCGGCAGCGCACCCAGTACGAGGTGGACGTGATCCCGCTGGGCGACGACATCGCCGATGCCGTCACGTCCCAGGTCAACGGCCGCCCCGACATCGTGATGCTGCCCAGGGTCGGCCTCGTCGGACAGAACTCGCACCGGCTGGCACCGCTGCCGGCCGGCACGTGGCACGACGACTGGCTGGCGTCCAGTTGGCGCGACGTCGTGTCCGTCGACGGCGGCGCCGGCGGCCAGACCCCCTACGGCCTGCCGTTCAAGGTCGCCAACCAGTCCGTCCTCTGGTACCGGCAGGACGTGTTCGACGACCTCGGCCTGGCGCCGCCAGCCACGTGGTCGGCCTGGTTGGCGGTCAACGACACGCTGCTGCGCCACGGCATCACGCCGCTGGCCCTGGGCGCCGGGGACGGCTGGCCGCTGGAACAGTTCTTCGCCAACGTGCTGCGCGGCTGCCAGCCGGACGTCTATCGGCGGCTGGCCACGTCCGACCCGCCCGTCGACCTCTGGCAGGGGGCCGGGTTCGGGCAGGCGCTGCGGCTGCTGGGCGGCATGCTGTCGGTGGAGGGCGTGCTGTCCGGTGGTGTCGAACGGTCACTGGTCATGCAGTATCCGGACTCGATCGTCGAGGTGTTCGGGTACCACAACGCGGCGATGGTCGTGTCCGCCGACTTCGCCGGACCGGTGATCGACGAGTTCCGCCGGCCACCCGCCCGGGTCGGGGCCATACCGTTCCCGGTCGTCGACGGCGTCCCGGCCGAGCGGGCCCGCGCCGACGAGCAGGACCTGGTCATCGGCCGCAACGGCTTCCCCACCGACCACCCGCTGGTGATCGGCGCCGACGTGGCCGTGCTGCTCGCACCGGTCCGTCCCGGTGCCCGGGCGCTGGTGAACTGGCTGGCCACCCCGGAGGCGCCGCTGCCGTGGATCACCGGGCACGGCGGTTTCATCGCCGCGAACCGGCGCACCGACCTGGGCGCCTACGGCCCGGTGGTGAAGACTCTGGCGGCCGCGGTGGCCGACACCGGTTCGCTCACGTTCGACCTGTCCGACAGCGTCGGTGCGCTCGGCGGCAGCGGCGGGCTCTTCCCGGTACTGGAGGACTTCCTGCGCGCGGTCGGCGACGGCCACCCGGACCGGGTCGGCCCGGCGGCGGCCACGGCGGCCCGCCGGATGCACGACACCGAGGTGGCCCATGGCCGCTGAGCCGACGGACACGCGTGTCCCACCGCGCATCCAGGTGGCCGTCCGGGAGATGTCCGGCGCTCCGGTCGCGGGGCAGCCTGCCCGGCCGGGGTCGCGACACGTCGGCAGGGCCGTGGCTGTCGTGCTGTCCGGCCTGCTGGCCGTGCCGATCGTGATCACCTGCTGGTACTCGCTGCGCACACCGACCGGGATCGGGCTGGGCAACTACGGTGCCGTGCTCACCGACGGGACCGTGTGGACGGCCATCGGCCACTGCGCGCTGTGGGCGGTGAGCGCGTTGCTGCTGGTGCTCGTCGGGCTGGCGATCGCCCTGCTGTCCAGGCGGGTCCGGCGGGTCTGGCGGCCGCTGCTGCTCGTGCTCGTGGTGCCGCTGGGCATGTCGGCACTGGTGTCCGGTGCGCTGTTCCGGCTGATGTTCGACCAGGCACGGCAGCGCGGCACGGTGAACGCGCTGCTCGGGTTGGCCGGCGGCGGGCAACCGGCGTGGCTGGGGTCCGGGCTGGTGTGGCTGGTGCTGCTGTCCGCGTTCGCCTGGTCCTGGCTGGGTTTCGTGGTGTCCCTGTTCCGGGCCGGGTTGGACGCCATCCCGGCGGACACCATCCGGGTGGCCACCGTGGAGGGTGCCGGGGCGTACCGGAGGCTGCGCGACATCGTGCTGCCCATGCTGCGCCCGGTGTTCGCCGTGGTGCTGCTGACCATGGTGGTCGCGGCCGTGCGCGTGTTCGACCTGGTGCTCATGGTGGCGCCGGACCCCGCCCGGTCCACCACGGATGTGGTGACGACCCGCTGGTACCAGCTCACCACGTCCTCTTCGGACACCGGTCGTCCCGCCGCACTGGCCGTCGTGCTCTACGCGCTGCTGATCCTCGTCGCACTGGCGTGTCTGCGCGGGCTGCGCCACCGGTCGGCACCCTTGGAGGACATCGACATCGCCGCCCGCCAGCGGGACACGGTGCCGGGCCGCCGCTGGGTGCGCTGGGGGCTGTGGGCGCTCGGCGTGGTGATCATCGCGGTCTGGCTGTACCCGGTGGTGCTGATGGTGGCCACCGCGCTGCGCAGTCCCCGGGACGCCGGCCTGGCAGGCTGGTGGGCGCCGGGCGTCGACGGCGTCAGCCTGGGCGCGTTCACCGAGGTGACCGAGGCCGGCATCTGGGGTGGCGTGCTGGACACGGCCGTCGTCGCGGTGACCGCGACCGTGCTGGTGATGGTCGTCGCCGTGCCGGCGGCGTACGTGCTCGCGTGGGGTGGCGCGCCCCGGTGGCTGGGCAGGGCGACGACGCTGGTGCTGGCGATGCTGGCCGTGGCGCCCGTGCAGATGTACGCCCAGCCGCTGGAGAAGCTGTTCACCGGCGCCGGGCTCGCCGGCTCGCAACTGCCGCTGGCGCTGGTGCACGCGGCCGTCGGCGCGCCGTTCGCGGTGCTGGTGCTGCGCTGGGCGTTCGCGTCCGCCCCGGCCCCGGGCACCGGCCGCGACGACCCGGTCGACCCGCCGCGCGGCGGCATGTTCAGCTGGGCCTGGCAGCACGCCAGGTCCACCGTGACGGCCGTCGTGGTGTTGGAGTTCGTGT
>DASZXM010000571.1:0-2699 GCA_035546415.1 Pseudonocardiaceae bacterium | reverse complement strand
TGGAGCGGATCGGCTCGTTCGCGGCCGCACTGCTGGCCGGCGGCCGCGCACCCGACACGCCGGCGACGGTCATCGCGGACGGCACGATGCGCACCCAGCGGACCCTGCGGTCCAGTTTGGACAAAGTGGCCGACGACGTTGCCGCGGAGGGCATCCGGCCGCCGGCGATCATCGTGATCGGACCGGTCGCGGCGCTCAAGTAGCGCGCCCGGCGCCGCATCCCGGCGGGCGATTCCTTGGCCGGGACCCGATGTCGTGCGGACGCGAACGTCCGCCCACCCCGTGATCGGGATGGGCGGACGTTCAGCCGTGATCGGTCAGCTGTCCTGGTGGTCCCGGCGCGGCCTGCGGGCCCGGAAGTCACCCCGGCGCTCGCCGCGGTCCGGACGCCGTTCGGCGCGTTCCCGGTACTCGCCGCGCCGCTCGCCACGCTCCGGGCGGTGCTCGCCACGGCGCTCGCGCGAGTCGCGGTCGCCGTGCGGGCGGCCGCGGAACTCGCCGCGGCGGCCGTGACCGGTGCCGCCACTGCGCGGGCGGGACGGGCGGCGGCGCGGCTCGTCCACCACCGGCTCGCCGCTGGGGGTGCGGGCGCCGGTGATCCGGGTCAGTTCGGCGTCGCCGGGGCGCACCTGGGTCGCGTGCGGGCGGACACCCGCCCGGGCCGTCAGGCCCAGCACCGCGCGCCGCTGGCTGTGGGTGGCCAACGTCACCACCGTGCCCGCTTCGCCCGCGCGTGCCGTGCGGCCGGCACGGTGCAGGTAGTCCTTCGAGTCGGCGGGCGGGTCGACGTGCACGACCAGGCTCACACCGTCCACGTGGATGCCGCGTGCCGCCACGTCCGTGGCGACCAGGACCGGCGTGTGGCCGTCGCGGAAGTCGCCGAGGATGCGCGTGCGGGCGCTCTGCGCCTTGCCGCCGTGCAGGGCACCTGCCCGCACACCGACCGACCGCAGCCGCTCGGCCAGCTTGTCCACGTGGTGCTTGGTGCGGACGAACATGATCGTCCGGCCGTCGCGGGCGGCCACCTCGGCGACGACGCTGGGCTTGTCCTGCGCGGACATGACCAGCACGTGGTGCTCCATCGTCGCCACGCTGGCCATCGGCGGGGCCACCGAATGGGTGACCGGGTCGTGCAGGTAGGCCTTCACGAGGCTGTCGACGTCCCGGTCCAGCGTGGCCGAGAACAGCAGCCGCTGGCCGTTCGGGTCGACCAGGTCGAGGATCTCCCGCACCTGCGGCAGGAAGCCCATGTCGGCCATCTGGTCGGCCTCGTCCAGCGCCATGATGGTGACGTCGTCGAGCACGCACGTGCCCTGGCGGACGTGGTCGGACAGCCGGCCGGGCGTGGCGATCAGCAGGTCGACGCCGCGACGCAGCGAGTCGACCTGACGGCTGAACGACGCGCCGCCGACGACCGTCCGGCACCACAGGCCCAGCGAACGGGCGAACGGCATCAGCGCGTCACTGATCTGGGCCGCCAGCTCCCGGGTCGGCACGAGGACGAGACCGCGGGGGCGCTTGGGCCGGGCGGAGTCGCCGGCCAACCGGGCCAGCATCGGTAGGCCGAACGCCAGCGTCTTGCCGGAGCCGGTGGCGGCCCGGCCGAGGACGTCCCGGCCGGCGAGCGCGTCCGGGAGCGTCGCGGCCTGGATGGCGAACGGGTGGGTCATGCCGGCGTCGGACAGCGCGCGCACCAGGGCGGCGGGCAGACCGAGATCGGCGAAGGAAGGGAGTTCCGCCTCGATGGCAGGCTCGGGACGGGACAGGACAGCAGACAAGTGTGGACCTCCGACAAGTGGCACGTCTCGGGGAGGCCCCGCAGGTCGCGGTGCTGATCACAAGGACGGGCCAGGCGCACGGGTGCGCTCAAGGTGATGGGTGGGCTTCGGCGCCGGGCTCTCGCGACCGCATCGGCAAAAGTGGGCTGGCCGGTCTCGGTGCCACGATCAAGCATACCGGATCCCTCGGTGGGCCGGTCGCAGGGCGTGGTTACAGCATGTTACGTGCGGTTGGGTCGTGACCCGGGCGGACGCGTGCGGTAACGTTCAGTTGCCACTTTTGCAACTTGCGATCAGCAATATGGCGGATGGCGCTTGCAGCCGACACGGAGAAAGCTCTGACGCTTGGTTGCCTTCTTCGGTCACGCGTGCGCAGACCGTCGGAGTGGCCGACGAAAAAGATGTTGAAAACGTTCGCCAGTTCTGTCCCGGGCGGCAGAAGCCGCGGGAAGAGAGGTACCGCATGGCGGTGGACACCGACGTGGTCCGCATCATCAGCTCCGATCGGATCAGTTCCGAGGACACGACGCTGTGGTCTCAACTCGTCGCCGTGCACGCCAGAGTCGGCGGTTCGGTGGAACGCATCCTGCAGCGCCGGTTCGGCATAGGCACGTCGGAATTACAGGCATTGATCGCGTTGGCGCAGGCGCCCGCCGGTGAGCTGCGCATGCAGGAACTCAATGACGTGACCTTCCTCAACCAGAGTTCGGTGAGCCGGATGGTGGCCCGCCTGGAACGCGCCGGACTCGCCGAACGCCGCTCCTGCGAACAGGACCGGCGCGGCGTCTACACAGGGATCACCGACATGGGCGCGCGGGTGCTGCGTGCCGCGATGCCGGTCTACGAGGGTTCGCTGCGGGAGAGCTTCGACCAGCTCGCCGTCGACCCGAAGCTCCGTTCGTTGGTGCACCGGCTGCGCCG
>DASZXM010000570.1:0-3187 GCA_035546415.1 Pseudonocardiaceae bacterium | reverse complement strand
CGTCGGGCATGTGCACGTCGAGCAGCACCACGTCCGGCTTGGTGTGCGCGATGCCGACGACCGCCTCGCCGACCGAACCCGCCTCGCCGACGAGTTCCACGTCATCGGTCAGCGCTGCCAACTCGGCTTTCACCCCGGCGCGGAACAGTGCGTGGTCGTCGACCAGGTAGACCCGGACCGGCCGTTTGTCCGCCATCAGTTTCCGCCCTTCACGCTGACCGTCGACCTCGGCATGGCCAGCTGCACCTCGGTGCCCTCACCGATGGTGGTGCGCAGCTTCACCGAACCGCCGTGCCGGTCCATCCTGCCCCGGATCGAGTCGGCGAGACCGTGCCGGTCCACCGAAACCGCGTCCGGGTCGAATCCCTTGCCCCTGTCGCGTACGAACACCGTGACGCTGTCCGGTTCGACCTCCGAGTACACGCTGACCTCCGGCGCGCCCGAGTGTTTGGCGGCGTTCACGCAGGCCTCCCGGGTGGCCTGCACCAGCGCGGCGAGGTCCTTGTCCATCGGGCAGTCGCCGACGACGACCGGCCGGACGGCGATGGCGAACGCGTCCTCGATCTCGCCGCACGCCTCCGCGATCGCCTGGGACAGCGTCGTCGGGCCGGGGGCGCCTGAGCGGTCGTTGCCGTAGCCGTCCGGGCCGTACAGCCAGCTGCGCAACTGGCGTTCCTGACCACGGGCCAGGCGCAGCACCTCACGGGACGCCTCGGGCTGCTTCTGAATCAACGCAAGCGTTTGCAACACGGAATCGTGCAGGTGAGCGGCGATTTCGGCGCGTTCCTCGGTGCGGATCCTGGCGCGGCGCTCGTCGCCCAGGTCGCGGACCAGGCGCAGCCACCACGGCACCGTCAGCACGGCCGCCCCGACCAGCGTGGCGAGCACGGCGGCCAACGCGACCTGCAGTTCACCGATGGTGGTGCTGCGCAGGAGGACGACACCGATGCCGACGGCGACGAGCACGACACCGGTCAGCACTCGGGTGACGCCGGTCCAGCCACCACCGCCGAGCGTGCCCGACCGGGCGCCGTCCATCCACCGCTGCCGCTGTGATTCGTCCGCCTCCCGCCACACCACGGCGGCGCCGACGAGCGCGACGCCCAGCGGTACCGCGACCCACGTGCTGACCAGGCCGGACAGCGACCCGACGGCGACGAGGAGGGCGATGCCGACGGCGATCAGCCCGAACGCCTGCTGCCGTTCCTTGCGTGACGGGCGCGACTGCGCCGCCGACGGCGTCTCCTGCGGCACGAACATCCACAGCAGCGCGTAGGCCACCATGCCGGCGCCGGCGAACGCCGCGAGCAGGGCGAATGCCGCCCGCACCCACAGCACGTCGACACCGATGTGGTCGGCGAGGCCACTGGCGACACCGCCGACGACCCGGCCGTCGCGGTGCCGGCGCATCGCGGGCGTGTCCGGTGGGCGGGCGCTCAGCCGCGCCGACCGGCGCCGCACCACGCCGGGTGCCTTCACGTCACTCACGAATACAGGGTCACACGAGAACGCCCCGGAATCATCCGGGATGGCCCGGACGGAACCAGGGGAACTCTCGGGGGCGTCCCGGATGTCCCGGGGCCGACCGGGGGCGATGCTCTCCTACGTGAGTGCGACAGAGCGATCCTCCTCGGTGGGCTTCGAGGAGAGGGTGAAGGACTTCGTGGCGACACGGCCGCGCCGGCCGCGATCCGGCCGCGTGGTGGCGGGCGTCGCGGCGGGCATCGGGCGGCGGTACGGCATCGACCCGGTGATCGTGCGGGTTGCGCTGGTGGTCAGTGCCATCTACGGCGGCGCGGGCATCATCTGCTACCTGCTCGGCTGGTTGCTGCTGACCGAGGACGGCGACGAGGTGTCGCCGTTCGGGGCGCTGCTGAACAGGGGGCGCAGCAGTACGTCGAAGGCGCTGACCGTCGTGTTGTGCATCGCCATGCTGCCCGCGACGGACTTCGTCTTCGGCGGCCACTACAGCACGTTGGCCGGGATGATCGTGCTGGGCACCGGACTCTTCCTGCTGCACAGGTACCGGGGGGACAAGGGGCAGATCACCACCGCCGGCACCGGACAGACCCAGATCCGACCGGAGGACAGCATGCCGACGTCGCAGTTCGGCGACACGACACCTGCCGACCAGAACGGACCGCAGGACGCGGTCCCCAACCAACCGCCCGCGTGGGACCCGCTGGGTGCGGCGCCGTTCGCATGGGACCTGCCTGAACCATCACCAGCGCCGGCACCCGCGCCGCCGGTGATCCCCCGGCCGCGCCGGCCGAGGGTGGCCCTTGCCACGATCGGCGTGCTGTTCGTCACAGGTGCGGTGCTCGCGTTGACGGCCTCGTCGGTGGGCTGGCTGACACCCGGTCACATCGCCGGCATCCTGGCCGCGATCACCGGTGTCGGGTTGCTCGCGGGAGCGTTCGTACACGCGGGCCGCGGCCTGATCCCGCTGGCGGTGCTGCTGTGCGTCGCGGCGTTCTCGCTCGCGTCCACGCACTTCGACGGCTGGCACGGCAGCGGCGACATGGACATCAGTCCCAGGACGATCGCCGACGTCCAACCGGTCTACGAGCACTCGGCCGGTGACGTCACACTCGACCTGCGCGAACTGCCGGACACCGGCACGGTCAACACGAGGGTCCAGTTGGGCGCCGGCAACCTGACGGTCCTGGTGCCGCCGGACGCCGCCGTGAGCGCCACGTGCTCGGCCAGCGCCGGCCACGTCGACTGCCTCGGTCAGGAGGACTCGGGCCCCGGCAAACCGACCGTGCGCGCCAGCCAGGCCGCGTCGGACGGCAGCCAACTCACGATCAACCTGGACGCGGTGAACGGTCTGGGACAGGTGGAGGTGGTGTCGCGATGAGCGACTGGAACGAGGACACGCAGGTGGAGGAGCGCGAACGGCGCCGCTTCCCGGACCCGGTGAACATCATCGTCGGAGTGCTGACCATCGGTGTGGCGGCGTACGCGCTGACGGACGGGGAGTGGGGGCTGCCGGCGGTCGACCCGCGGTGGTTCATCGCGGGAGTGGCGCTCCTGATCGGCCTCCTGCTGCTGGGCGCGTCGTTCCGGCCCAAGCGGCGGCGATAGCCGAGGGCGCGAGTCGGGGAGCGATAGATAGTCGGGGGAACGAGGGGATCAGGGGAATCGGGGGGATGCTGGCGGCCCGGGCGGCATGACGCCCGGGCCG
>DASZXM010000569.1:0-1604 GCA_035546415.1 Pseudonocardiaceae bacterium | reverse complement strand
GGACGCGAGTTGCCGCAGCGTCGCCGCGTTGGCCGCCTTCGTCAGGTACATCGACACGCCGGTGGACGCCACGACGGCCGGCCGGGTCGGGTCGAACCCGGCCGCCACCAGCGTGGCCCACCATGAGCCGGCCTCGAAGTCGACCGGAACCAGGTGCAGCCGGTCGGGGACGCCGTAGCCGAGTTCCGCCAGGCGTCGCCGCTTCCACTCCTGGGGCGAGGGGTGGTCGACCTCGAACACGTGCAGCCCCGAATCCGGGCGCCGCTGGGCGAACGTGTCCAGGCCGGCGCCCAGGATCACGTACTGGTCGACGCCGCTGCCGGCCACCAGGTCCTCGACGAACCGGGCGCGTGCCACGACGCCGGCCCGGTACAGCCTGGTGCCGCCCGGGTCCATGTCCGGGCGCCGCCGCCAGTCGTCGGGCGGATCGGCCAGGCGCAGACCGACCCGATCCTCCAGTACGTGCGGCGGCCGGTCGACCTCGACGTGCAGGGCCCGCCACAGCGCGACCCGCACCGCCGTGCTGTCCGGTGTCACGACGGACGGCCCGGCGCCGAGACCGTCCACAGTCGACCGTCCGGGTCGCGGACCTCCATCTCCCGGGTGCCGTAGTGGGTGTCGGTGAACGGCGTGACCACATCGACGGCCGGGTCGGTGCCGGTGGCTTTCAGCACCAGCCGGGGGTCGCCGAGTGCGCGGTCCTCGGGGACCTCGGCCACGAACACCGATGGGCCGACCTTGTTGCTGAACTGGCCGGAGTTGTGGTCGGTGGCGAAGTCCAGGTCGTAGCCCAGCGCCTGGAAGAACTTCGCCGTCGCACCCCAGTTGTGGGTCTCCAGGAAGACCGCCTCGATGCCCTCGGTCGCCATGTCAGTTCCCCTTCTCGGTCGTTTCCCGTGATGTGGCGAGGTAGGCGCGCAGCGCGTCGGCCACCAGTGCCGACAGTGACGACTCCAGTTCGATCGCCCGGTGCTTGACCTGCTTGATCAGGTCGACCGGCAGGTACACGTTGAACTGCTTCACATCCTCGGCCACGCTAACATGCTAGCAATCTAGTCCGACACGTCAACCGGTGTTGAAGCGGAGATTGTCTCCGAATAGGCTGTGGTCGTCAGACCTGACTCTGCGGAAGAGGATGTCCATGGGGATCACCATCGTCGACACCGCCCGGCGGGCACTGGGCCCGGTCGGCCTGTTCCTGCCGTTCACCACCGCCGCGGCCGCGTCGATCGACGAGCAGCGCGCCGCGGTCCGCCGGCTGGAGGCAGCCGGTTACCGCGCCGCGTGGACGAACGAGGGCGTCGGCGGCAAGGACGCCCTCGTCCAACTGGCCGTGCTGCTGGGCGCCACCGAGCGGATGGCGTTCGGCACCGGCATCGCCAACATCTGGGCCAGGGCACCCCAGGTCGCGCACGGTGGGGCCGCCGTGCTGGCGCAGGCGTACCCGGACCGGTTCGTGCTCGGCCTGGGCGTCGGCTACCCGGCACAGGCGGAGAGCGTCGGCCGGGAGTACGGCAGCCCGCTGGCCACCGTGCGCGACTACGTGGACCGGATGACCGCGCCCACGCAGCTGCCCGCACCCGACGTCACCTACCCGAAGGTCC
>DASZXM010000568.1:0-4371 GCA_035546415.1 Pseudonocardiaceae bacterium | reverse complement strand
CTGAGCAGCGACGTCCGCTACTGATCGCGGCGCGTCGGCGGCGACGGGAAAGGCCCGTCGCCCCGGCCGGTGAGCCGGGGCGACGGACCGATCATCAGGATTCCGTAGTACCGGCCGGTTGCACGTCCACCACGAAGCTGCCGGTGGCGTGCCGGCCGTGGTAGTCGACCGTGGCCGTCACCGTGGCCACGCCCGGCGCGACGGTCCGGATGCCGTGCCGGCCGACGGCGACCACACCGGGCCGGTCACTGCGGTACCGGACGGTCATCCCGGCCGGCAGCGGCGTGCTCTGCCCGAGCGTGACGTACCCGTGCAGGCTCTGGTCGCTCATCGAGACCGTCAGCTGCGGGTCGACCGTGCTGTCCGGCGGGAAGAACACCCGCTGCGCGACGCCCCGAGCGGCGTCACCCGCGACCACCGGCTGGGCCGTCACCACGGACGGCGTCGGCCGCAGTGTGCCGGTCACCCGGATGAACCGCTGTGCCACGACGTCCGCGCTGGACGTGGCCAACTGCAACCCGTACCGTCCGGTGTCCACTTCGTACACGTTGGACTTCTCGTCGAAGAACGCCAGGTTCGGCACCTGCACGGTGAACGTGACCCGCTTGGTCTGGTGCGGGGCGAGGGAGATCTTCTGGAAGTCCGCCAACCGTTTCGCCGGCCGCTGCAGCGCGGCGGGCGCGTCCGGCGTCGTCGCGTACAACTGCACCACGTCGGCGCCTGCCACCCGGCTGGTGTTGGTCACGTCGGCGCTGACCGTGACCGATCCGTTGGCGTCCACCGCCGGCCGGTTGACCGTCACGTGCGAGTACGCGAAGTGCGCGTAGCCGAGGCCGTAACCGAACGGCCAGGTCACCGCACCGGTGAAGTACTGGTACGTGCGGCCGTCGGTCGTCGCCGTGGGCCGGATGGTGTAGTCGGAGATCGGCGGGATCTGGTTCACGTCGCTGTACCACGTGAACGGCAGGTGCCCGCTCGGGCTCACCTTGCCCAGCAGCACGTCCGCCAGCGCGGCACCCTGCCGCTGCCCGTTGTAGGAACTCCACAGCAGCGCCGGTGTGGTGTTCTGGAACGAGTTGGTGTCCACCTCGCCCATCGTCTCCAGGTAGACGACGGTGTGCGGGTTGGCCGCCTCGACCTGGCTGATCATGCTGGCCTGTGCGCCGGGCAGGGCGAGCGAGGTGCGGTCCCTGGCCTCCTGGCCGGTGGTGAAGTCAGTGCCGGCGACGACGATGACGGCGTCATAGTTCTTCGCCGCGGCGATCGAAGCCGGGTCGACGGTGTTCAGCGTGGAGCCGGTGGTGCCACCGGTGACGCCCGGGTAGTAGTCGACCTGGGCGTTCGGGTCGATCGCCTGCACCGCCTGCTTGATCCCGGTGTACGCGTCGACGTTGTTCGCCGCGCCCGCCGGTGCCTGGATGCTGGAGTAGCCGCCCAGGAACAGCGAACTGGGGTGCGCGTAGTACCCCATGACGGCGATCTTGTACGGACCGGACGCCGGCACGTGCAGTGGCAGCAGCGAGTTGTTCTTCAGCAGCACCAGGCTCTGGTCGGCGCTCTGCTGGGCCTGCTGCAGCCGTTGCGGCGTCTCGGTGATCGCGTTGTTGGAGTTGTTGCTCACCCACACGACGCCACCGAGCGCCTTGCGGGCGGCCGCCACCCACGGCACCTCGTCCTGCGCGTCGAACTCGCCGGTCTCGATGCGCGCCGTGAACAGCCGCACCAGCGACACGTCCACGTCACCGATGTTGTAGGTGTCGGTGAGGGTCTTGATGTTCTGACTCAACGCGGTCGGCACGGTGGTGCCGTAGTCCTGGCCGTCGTTGTAGCCCGCGTTGCACTCCAGGTCCTCGCCCGCCGAGTTGGCGTACGCGACGCGGCTGACCTGGTCGACCGGCGTGGTCGAGTTCGGCGGCACCCACGCGTGTCCCGCCTGTATCTCGTAGATCGCGTCGCAGTCGGACGTGAAGTAGCCGGTGAAGCCGAACGTCTCCCGGGCCAGGATGTCGATCAGCTGCACACTGGCGGCCGCCGGTGTGCCGTTGACCTCGTTGTACGAGCTCATGATCGAACCGGGGTGGCTCTGCGCGATGATGCTGGCGAACTGCGCGGTGTAGTACTCGCGCAGCGTGCGCTGGTCCATCGCGGAGTTGCCGTTGAGCCGGTTGAACTCACTGTTGTTGGCCGCGAAGTGCTTCAGCGTCGCGATGGCCTGGTAGTAGCCGTTGGCCGACCGGGGCAGCTGGCCGTGCTGGTTCTCGCCCTGCAGGCCGTCGACGTACTGGGACGCCAGGTCGGCGGTCAGGGTGGGGTCCTCGCTCCACGACTCGTCGTTGCGGCCCCACCGAGGGTCACGGGAGAGGTTCACGGTCGGTGCGTAGAAGTCGAGGTTCTCGGTGTTGCCGGGCGAGACCTCGCGGGCCTCGGCGCCGATCTGCTGGGCTTCCCGGTAGACCAGGTCCGGGTTCCAGGTGCTGCCCATCGACAGGTCGGACGGGTAGGACGTGGTGTTGGTCAGGGTGGTCGCGTTGCCCTTGGGGGTGATCGTGGACGCGTTCACGCCGTGGTTGGACTCGTTCCACCAGCCCCATGCGGCGATCCCGAGACGGGGGATGGCCGGGGCCTGGCTGCTGTCCATCTGGGTGGCCTTCTCCGCGGTCGTCATGCGGGAGACCAGGTCGGCTGCGCGTTCGATGGGCGTGTAGTCGGGGTTGAGGTAGATCGGGGTGGGCGTCGCCACGGCGGTGCCGGGTAACGAACTGGCCAGCGACAACGCGGCGGCGGTGGCCGCGCCGAGCGCCAGCGTGCGGAGGATTCGGCGTCTGGACTTACTCATCGAGCCTCTTCCCACTTCCTCGGGAGAATCACTGGTCGTACGCCACCGGCAACCTAAGGTCGCTAATTTATCCGTGTCAAGGACTAACACTCTCCGAAGTCGGGGTGGAAAGTCCGAGGCTCGTCCTATTGAGGCAGGTACGCTCAGGCAGCATGACGTCTGCTCCGGGCTCGCTGAGCGCACTGCGCGACTCCAACCGGCTGAGGGTGATCGAAGCCGTACAACAGCGCGGCGGCGCCAGCCGGGCCGAGTTGGTGCGGGTGACCGGCCTGTCCCGGAGCACGGTGTCCAGTGTGGTCGGCGACCTGCTGGCCGAGCGCGTCCTCGTCGAACAACACGACCAACCGGACACGGCACCGGCCGGCAGCGTCGGTCGTCCGGCCACGCAGCTGACACTTAATCCGGACATCGGAGCATTGGTGGGCGTGCACCTGCGTCACGACGGCGTCCGGGTGGCGGTCGCCGACGTGGCGGGCACGCTGCGCGCGGAGTCACTCGGCGAACTGGACGTCGACCACCACGCACACGAGGCGATCGGCTACGTGCTGGACCAGGTGCCGGCGCTGCTGGCCCAGGCGGCCACGGACGAACGCCGGCTGCTCGGCGTGGGAGTGGCGGTGTCGGCGCCGATGGGCCCTGGCCCGGCGTGGCAGTGGCGCGGCGTGGACGTGGTCAGCGAACTGGGCACGGCGCTCGGCGTCCCGGTGCAGCTGGACAACGACGCGAACCTGGGCAGCATGGCGGAGTGGATCTTCGGTGCCGGCCGCGGCGCCGACGACCTGGTGTACGTGATGATGGCGGACGGCGTCGGCGCCGGCCTGATCGTGGACGGCCGCGTGTACCGCGGCGCGCACGGTTCCGCGGGCGAACTGGGCCACGTCGTGGTCAACCCGGACGGCCAGGTGTGCCGGTGCGGGAGCCGGGGCTGCCTGGAAACGGTGAGCGGAACGGAGGCACTGACGGCGTCACTGCGCCACAGCTACGGCCCGGACGTCACGGTGCGCGGCATCCTCGACCTGGTGGCCGCGGGCGACCCGGGCGCGTGCCGCGCGGTGGCGGACGCGGGCCGAGCGGCCGGCAAGGCACTGGCCGGGATCTGCGCGGTACTCGACCCGAGACTGGTCGTGGTGGGCGGCCACCTGGCAGCGGCGGGCGCGCCACTGCTGGACGGCGTCCGCGAGGAACTGCTGCGCTGGCTGCCGCCATCCCTGGGCAACGGGTTGACGGTGCTGGCCGGCCAACTGGGCGCCCGGGCAGAGGTCCTGGGCGCGATCGCCATGGCCGGCCGGCAACAACCCGCACGAACCTTCGCCGACCTGGTCACCGGCGCCGCATCCTGAGCGCACAGCCACACAACCCGCCCACGCCGCGCCGCCCCGCACCCACAGGCGGGGGCTGACCGATACCAGAGCCCGCCCGCCATCAACTCAGCGCAGCCGGCGGCCGACTGCCGCCAAACCTGCCCGGCCCATCAGCCAACCGGCGCCCCCCAAGCTCGCCCGCCGCAGCCGCCGGCCGACTGCCCCGAGGAACGT
>DASZXM010000567.1:0-5434 GCA_035546415.1 Pseudonocardiaceae bacterium | reverse complement strand
GACGTTCGGACCGGTCGCGCCGGTGGCGGTCGTCGCGGACTTCGACGATGCCCTGCGGCTGGCCGCCGACGACGACCACGGCCTGGCGGCGACCGTGCTCACCGCGGACATGGCCCACGCGCAGCGCGCCTGGCGGGAACTGCCCGTCGGCACGGTGAAGGTCAACGCCGTGTTCGGCGGCGCGCCGGGAGGTTCGGCGCAGCCCAGGGCGGCCAGCGGCGAGGGCTTCGGCTACGGGCCAGAACTGCTCGACGAGATGACCGTGACGAAGGTCGTCCACATCGGACTGCCGGAGGTGCGGCATGCCTGACCCCGGCACCCTGACGGCGGACCTGCCCCGCGCGCTGGCGGCGCGGCGCCCGACGGTCGTGGTCGTCGGCGACGCGATCCTGGACGGCTGGGTGTCCGGTGTGTGCACACGGCTGTCCCGGGAGGCGCCCGTGCCGGTGCTGGACGTCGGACACCGGCACTGCGCCCCGGGCGGCGCCGCGAACACGGCGGCCAACCTGGCGGCGTTGGGCGCGCACGCGGTCCTGGTCGCCGCGGTCGGCGACGACGCGGACGGCGCATTGCTGCGCGACCAGCTGCGGTCGGCCGGTGTCGACGTGAGCGGCACGGTCGTGGTGCCGGACCGGTCGACGGCGACCAAGCGGCGCCTGGTGGCCGACGGTCAGCTCCTGGCCAGGGTCGACGAGATCGACGACCGCCCGCTGCCGGAGTCGGCCGTCGACGGCCTGCGCGCCGCGCTGACCGCCACCGAGCCGGACGCCGTGCTGGTCTGCGACTACGGCCTCGGCCTCGCGGACACGCTGGCGGACGCCCTGCGGTCGATGCGGCCGTCGGTCGGCCTGTTCGCCGTCGACGCGCACGACGTGCCTCGCTGGGCGGATCTGCGTCCCGACATCGTCACCCCGAACGCCGAGGAGGCGGCGGCCGCGCTGGGCGGCCCACTGCCCGACGACCCACGGCAGCGGCAGGCCGACCTGCACCGCGCCACCGGAGCCGACTGTGTCGTGGTCACGATGGACACCCGCGGTTCGGTCCTGCTGGCCCGCGACCGACCGGCGCACCGGACGTGGGCGACGCCGGTGCCCGACCGGCAGGCGACCGGTGCCGGTGACACCTTCACCGCCGCCGTCTGCCTGGCCCGTGCCTGCGGCGTGCCCACGACCACGGCCGTGGAACTGGGCCAGGCAGCCGCCGACGTCGTGGTGCACGACGGTGGCACGTCGGTGTGCACCACCGAACTGCTGGCCGAACGCCTCGGCCAGTTCCGCACGGCGGCACTGCGACCCGAGCAACTGGCCGACCGGGTGGCCGCGCACCGGCTGGCCGGCAGGCGGATCGTGCTGACGAACGGCTGCTTCGACGTCCTGCACAGCGGGCACGTGGCGTACCTGAACCAGGCCAAGCAGCTCGGTGACGTGCTCATCGTCGGACTCAACTCGGACGCGGGCGTGCGCAGGCTGAAGGGTCCGGGACGACCGGTGAACGGCGAGTCGGACCGGGCAGCCGTGGTGGCCGCACTGTCCTGTGTGGACCACGTGGCGGTGTTCGACGAGGACGACGCGACCGGGCTGGTGGAGCTGGTCCGGCCGGACAGCTACGTGAAAGGCGGTGACTACACACCGCAGATGCTGCCCGAAACGCCGGTGGTGCGCCGCTGTGGCGGCGAGGTGCGCATCCTGGACTATCTGCCCGAGCGATCCACGACAGCGGTGATCGACAGGATCAGGGCGACGGCGTGACGGTCCTCGTCGTCCGGCTGGACAGCGTCGGCGATGTCCTGCTCGCCGGTCCTGCCGTGCGGGCCGTGGCGGCCACCGACGAGGTCGTGCTGCTGTGCTCACCGGCGGGAGCGCCCGCCGCGCACCTGCTGCCCGGGGTGAGCGCCACGATGACGTGGCGCTGCCCGTGGATCGACGGCTGCCCACCGTACGTGTCCAGGGCGGACGTCGCCGACGTGGTGGCACGCGTGGCCGCGCACCAGGTGTCCACGGCGGTGGTGCTGACGTCGTTCCACCAGTCACCGCTGCCGACGGCGCTGCTGTTGCGGTTGGCGGGCGTGCCGCGGATCGGCGCGGTGAGCGTCGACTACCCGGGTTCGCTGCTGGACGTCCGGCTGCGGCCCGGGATCGACCTGCCCGAGGACCTGCCCGAGGCGCGCCGCGCCCTGGCCGTCGTCACGGCGCTCGGCTACCACCTGCCGCCCGGTGACGACGGCAGGCTCGCGCTGCGGCGGCTGCCCGCTGTCGAACTGCCCCCGCAGCCCTACGTCGTCCTGCACCCCGGGGCGTCCGCGCCGGCCCGAGCATGGTCGGCCGACCGGTGCGCGGCCGCGGTCGAAGCACTGGTCGCCGCCGGCCACCGCGTCGTGGTGACCGGCGGGCCCGGCGAGACGGCGCTGACGGCGCGGGTCGCCGGCCGGCACGCCGTCGACCTCGGTGGCCGGACGTCGCTGGCCCAGTTGGCGGCCGTCCTCGCCGGCGCCGACGCCGTGGTCGTCGGCAACACCGGTCCGGCACATCTGGCCGCGGCCGTGGGCACCCCGGTGGTGTCGCTGTTCGCGCCGGTTGTGCCGGCGGCGAAGTGGGCACCGTACGGAGTACCCCACGTGGTGCTGGGTGACCAGCGGGCGCCGTGCGCGGGCACCCGCGCGACGGTGTGCCCGGTCCCGGGTCACCCGTGTGTGGACAGCGTCGAGCCGGGGGATGTCGTCAGGGCTGTGGTGGGTCTGCTCGGGCGAGTAGGTCGAGGGTCTCGGCCGTGACGTCGCGGGCTGGTACGTCGGCGACCCACGAATCGTCGTGGCCGCAGCCGGCCCTGGTGGTGAGGTCAGCGCCGCACGCCGGACAGCGGACGGTCCAGCCGACCTGCACGCGGTGGTCCGTGCGGCCGAACGGGCCGGCGTTGATCATGTTGCCGCACCAGAACACGCTGACCGTGGACGTGCCGACGGCCTCGGCGAGGTGACGTGGTCCGCTGTCGTTGGCGACGACCACGGCACTGGCGGCCAGCACGCCGACGAGGCCGGCCAAGCCGAGCACGCCGACCAGCGGGCGGACGCCGGGATGGCCGTTCGCCACCCGTGCCACCACGTCGGCCTCGTCCGGCGTGCCGACCACGGCGACACCGGCGCCGCAGGCGGCCAGTTTTCCGGCCACCTCGGCGAACCTCGCCGCCGGCCAGCGCCGCCGGGGGTCGGTCGCCCCGGGGTGCAGCGTCGCGATCGGCCGGGGCAGTCCGGCCAGTGCCTCGCCGGCGGCGGCCAGGTCGTGCCCGGTCACCGCGATCCGGGCGCGGATGTCGCCGGTCGCACCGCCCAGGCCGGCCACCTCCAACCAGCGCAGGGCTTCGTGCTGGTGGTAGCGATAGGGCAGCCACCGTTCCAGCGGCTCGGCATCCGGCGTCCGGGTGCCGATCGTGTGCCTCGCGCCGAGGCGTCGGGTGAACGGGTTGGACCAGCGGCCGCCGCCGTGCGCCTGGACCGCCAGGTCGAACCGCTCGGCCGCCATCCGGTCGAAGAACCGTTCCAGCGCCGCGTCGTCCTGGGGCGTCCCCGGTTCGAACACGCCCCTGGCGACCGGCAGCGGCACGACCCGGTCGACCGGGCCGGGGCGCCCGGCCAGGAGCGTGTCGTGCGCCGGCGTGCCCAACAGGACCATCTCGGCGTCCGGGTAAGCCGTGCGTAGCGCTCGCAGCGCCGGCAGCGCGAACACCAGGTCACCCAGCCCACCACCGCGGACCACGGCGATCCGCCGCACGTCGGCGAAACGCGGGTGCAGCGGTCCGATGCTCGTCGTCACGGAAGAGGACTTCCCCGGTTTGACCGCGCGAACCGTGGCTATCACAACAACTGTGGTGACCGAGATCGACGTACTCGTACCGACCAGGAACCGCCGCGTCGAGCTGGTGACGACTCTGGCCGGCCTTGCGGCACAACGGGGACCGGGTTTCCGTGTGGTGGTCAGCGACCAGTCCGACGCGGAACCGTCCTACGCGGGCGAACCGGCTAGGGCGATGGCCGCCGTGCTGGAACGCCACGGACATGCCGTGCAGTGGCACCAGCACCTGCCGCGTCGCGGCCTTGCCGAGCACCGGCAGTCGCTGCTGGACCGGTCGGACGCGCGGTACGTGCTGTTCCTGGACGACGACGTCTGGCTGGAACCGGGTACCGTCGCCAGAATGCACTCGGCGATCCGCGCGCTGGGCTGCGGTTTCGTCGGCTGCGCCATGCAGGGACTGTCCTTTATGGATGATTACCGACCGGAAGAGCTGGTGTCCTATCAGGAATGGGACGGCTCGGTACTGCCGGAGACGATCACCCCCGACTCGCCGGAGTTCGAGCGGTGGCGGCTGCACAACGCCGCCAACCTGGTGCACCTGGCCGACCGGCTGGGTGTGCCGGACGACGAGTGGCGAGCCTACAAGGTGGCGTGGATCGCCGGCTGCGTGCTGTTCGACCGCGCGAAACTGGTGGCGTGCGGCGGGTTCGACTTCTGGCAGTCGCTGCCGGCCGAGCACGCGGGGGAGGACGTCGCGGTGCAGTGGCGGGTGATGGCCCGCTACGGCGGCGCGGGGCTGCTGCCCAGCGGTGCCGTCCACCTGGAGTCGCCGACGACCGTGCCGGACCGGCGGGTCCAGGCGACGGAGGCGCTGCCGGAGTTCAGCTGAGCAGGTCGAGCACGGCGGTCGCCACCGCGTCCACGCCGATGTCGGCCATGCACGCGGGACCGGCCGCGGACAGCGGGCACCGGGCGTCCCACCAGCAGACCTGTTCGGTGATCGCGAGCGGGCGGCGGTGCGGACAGCCGGGCAGACCCTGGAGGTCGGCTGCCGACAGGCCGTACCGGGCCCGCGTGGTCGGCCCGAACAACCCCACTGTACGGGCGCCGACGGCGTCTGCCACCCGCAACGGCCCCGTGTCCGCGCCGACGACCACGCCGGCCCGGCGTCCGACCTCCGCGAACCGCGCCGCCATCCGGCGCAGCGAGGTGGGCGGCAACGCGACGGCGCCGGGCAGCGCGACCGGCTGCTCGGCGGATGTCAGCACGGGCACACCGGCCTCCGCGAGCCGCCGGGACAGGCCGGCCCAGTGGGCCCGCGGCCATTCCTTGACGGCCATCCCGGCCGTCGGCACGAGGACGACCGGCACCCCGGCGCCGACCCGGGCGCCGATCTCGTCGGCGGCCGCGGCCCGTTCCTCGGCGGTGAGATGGAGACCGGAGCTGTGATGGTGCCCGATCACCCCTTCGGCCCGCAGGATGTCCTGGTAGCGCTCGCCGACGACCTGGTCCGGCGGTGGATCGCGCCACAGGTCGGTGATCGCCCGGCACCCGGTCGCCGCGACGAGGTCCGGGATGCCCGAGTGCCGTGTCGTGCTGACCACCAGGTCGGGCCGCAGTTCGGCCAGCGCCCGGGTGACGGTGTCGGC
>DASZXM010000566.1:0-8787 GCA_035546415.1 Pseudonocardiaceae bacterium | reverse complement strand
CGGCCTTCGTCGTGCCGTCAGACCGCCGTGGCGGCGGCGGTCTGACGGCCACGCAGCGGGATGCACATGGGCCGCCCGCTGACCGGATGGGTGACGACCTTGGACTCGACGCCGAACACGTCGCGGATCACGTCACACGTGAACACCTCGTGCGGCGCGCCCTCGGTGACCAGCTTGCCGGACTTCATCACGAAGATGTGGTCGGCGTACTCGGCGGCCATGTTGAAGTCGTGCAGCACCATCGCGACCGTCTTGCCCTGCGTCTCGTTCAGCTCGGCCAGCAGGTCCAGCACCTCCAACTGGTAGGCCACGTCCAGGTACGTCGTGGGCTCGTCCAGCAGGATCAGGTCGGTGCCCTGGGCCAGGCACAGCGCGATCCACACGCGCTGGCGCTGGCCGCCGGACAGCTGGTCGACGTGCTGGGTGCGCAGCTCCGCCGTGCTGGTCACGCGCAGCGCCCACTCGACGGCCTCACGGTCGGCGTTGCTGGGCAGCCGCAGCGACGTGCGGTGCGGATGGCGGCCGAACCACACCAGGTCCTCGACCGAAATGGACTCGGGCGTCAGCATCACCTGCGGCAGGATCGCCAGCGCGCGGGCGACCTCCTTGGTCGGGATGTCGTGGATGGACTTGCCGTCCAGGACGACGGACCCCTTCTTCGGTGGCAGGAGCCGCGCCAACGACCGCAACGCGGTGCTCTTGCCGGAGCCGTTCGGTCCGATGAGCACGCTGATCTTGCCGTCGGGGATCACCAGGGTCAGGTCCTCGGAGATGACCCTGTCGTCGTAGGCGAGATGGACGCCGTCTGCTTGCAAGCGCATCGAAGCAGCTCCTATTTCCCGGTCTTCACGAGCAGGTAGAGGAAGTACGGACCGCCGATGACGGCGGTGACGAGGCCGGCGGGGATCTCCAGCGGTGGCACCAGGCCCCTGCCGATCATGTCGGCCACGATCATCAGGAGCACACCGAACAGCCCGGCGGCGGGCAGGGACGACAGGTGCCGGCCGCCGAACACCCGCCGCGCCATGTGCGGCGCGATCAGGCCGACGAAGCCGATGGTGCCGGCGACGGACACCGACACCGACGCGAGCGCGACGGCCGTGATCAGGATGAGCCGCCGGGTCCGTTCCACGGGTTCACCCAGCCCGGCGGCCAGGTCGTCGCCCAGGCCGAGCACGTCCAGCTTGCGCGCCCACAGCACCAACAGCGGGACGAGCACCACGACCCACGGCAGGATCTCCCACACCTCGGTCATGGAGCGCCCGAACAGGCTGCCGGTCAGCCAGATCAGTGCCGCGTTGACGTCCAGCGGGTCGCGCACCAGCAGGAACCGGATGCCCGCCTCGAACGCCGCGCTGACCGCGATGCCGACCAGCGCGATCCGGGCCGGGGTGGCGCCGCGCTTGTAGGCGAAGACGTACACCAGAACCGCCGCCACGATGCCACCGACGAACGCGGCGGGCGCGACGAGCGCCGAGGACGCGTTCGGGATGGCGAGCAGCAGCAGCATTCCGGCGAAGCCGGCGCCCCGGGTGACGCCGACGACGTCCGGTGCGGCCAGCGGGTTGCGGATCACGCCCTGCAGCGCGCCGCCGGACACGGCCAGCGCGATGCCGACCAGCCAGGCCAGCAGCACCCTGGGCAACTGGAACTGCAGCACGATACGGGCGGCCTCGGTGTCGGTGTTGCCGGTCAGCGCGCGCAGCACGTCCCCGACCGGCACCGGGGTGGCACCGACCCCGAGGCTCACCACACTCAGCACGACGGCGACGCCGCCGAGTGTCCACATCAGCACCGCGGGATGCCGCTTCGCGATCGAGGTGCGGCGAACCCGTTGGCTCACAATCACGTTGGCGGTCATGCGTTCGCTTTCTGCCGACGGGCCAGGTACACGAAGATCGGACCGCCGATCAGGGCGGTCACCACACCGGCCGGTTCCTCGTACGGCGGGTTCAGGAAGCGCGACGCGATGTCCGCGAACTCCAGCAGGACGGCGCCGGCGATCGCGCACAGTGGCAGCAGCACCACGTAGCTGGAGCCGACCAGCCGCCGCATGATGTGCGGGATGATCAGGCCGATGAACGCCACCGGCCCGGCCACCGACACGGCGGCCGCGCACAGCACGATCACCAGGATCGACCCGAAGATCCGGATACGCTCGACATTCTGGCCCAGGCCGCGGGCCATGTCCTCGCCCAACGCCAGCAGGTTCAGCGAACGGGCCAGCGCGAACGAGGCGAGCAGGCCGGGTGCGATCCAGGGCAGCGAACTGGTGACGTCCGACCAGTTGGCGGCGTTGATGCCGCCGACGAGCCAGAACAGCACGCTGTCGGTGGAGTTCTCGTTGAAGATGATGAGCACCTGGGTCAGCGCGACGAGCAGGCTGGTCATGGTGACACCGGCCAGTGCCAGGCGCACCGGGCTGGTCCGCCCGCGCCCGGCGCCGGCCAGCACCATGACGGCCGTGCCCGCGACACCCGCGCCGACGAACGCCAGCAGCAGGGTCGGCGCGCCGGCCAGCGACGGGAACACCGTCGCGCCCAGCACGATCACGAACACGGCGCCACCGTTGACGCCCATGATCTCCGGTGCCGCCAGCGGGTTCGCGGCGACGGCCTGCATCAGCGCGCCGGCCACGGACAGCGCGGCGCCGACCACGACGGCGAGCACCACCCTGGGCAGGCGGAGATCCCTGATGATCAGGTCGGCTGTGCCGTCGTTGTGGAACAGACCGTGCAGCACGTCACCGATGCCGAGCTGTTCGGCACCCAGCGTCATGCTCCACGCGGCGCCCCCCACCAGCAGCACCAGCAGGGCGACCACCACCCAGGTCACGCGGAACCGGTTGCTGCGCGGGGACTTCGGTACGGGGCCCTGCCCGTCGGGCGAGGAGGTCCCGGCGGGCAGGGTGTTCGGCGAACTCGTCATGGTCTGATGGTCACTTCCCGTAGACGTCTTTGAGGACGTCCTGGGCGATCAGTTCGGCCGCCAGCAGTCCCCGCGACTTGGACCACGTGGCCCGGTCGACGGTGAAATTCTGGTGGTTGGCGACCGCCGGTAGCTGCTGCCACAGCGGTGACGAGTGCCAGCTGTAGGCCAGGTCCTTCGTGTTGGTGTAGGCGACGAACATGATGTCCGGCTTCGCCGCGACCAGCGACTCCAATGTCATGTGGACGACGGACTGGCTGCCCGTCACCGCCGGCTTCAGGCCCAGCGACTGCAGCACGCCAGGGGCGAACGAGGTGAGCGTCTGGGCGGAGAACTGCTTGTCCGACGAGACCGCGAACATCGCGGTGCGGTTCTCCCCGGCCGGGATCTGCTTCTTGTAACCGTTCATCGTGGACTGGAAGTTCGCCATGGCCGTCTTCATCTGGTCGCAGCGGTTGACGGCCTCGGCGGTCAGCATCTCGCTGTCCACGATCTGCTGGTAGGTGCCGTTGAGGCTGGGGAACGACACCGTCGGAGCGATCTTCGACAGCTGCGCGTAGATCGACTTGTCACGCGAGGTGTCGGCGATGATCAGGTCGGGGTGCAGTGAGGTGATGACCTGAAGGCTGGGCTGGGCGCGGCTGCCCACGGAGGTGTAGTTGCCGACCTTGTCCCGCAGTTGCGGCAGCAGGACCTTCTTGTTGCCGTCATCCGCGATGCCGACCGGCTGGATGCCGACGTTGACCAGGGCATCGACAAAGGACAGTTCCAACGCGACGACCCGCGTCGGGTTGCCCTTGACCGTGGTGTCGCCCAGGTCGTTCTTGATGACGCGGGTGCTCTTGCCGCACTGGCCGAGGTTCACGTCGGAGCTGACACCTTGGACGGCGGCGTAGTTGTTGCTCCCCGCCGTACTCGATGAGGATGCCGAGGTCGAGCCGCACGCGGTCGCCGCGAGCACCGCGGCGGCGAGTACGGTCGCGACGGCGAACCGTTGGCGGATCGAGGTTCTGATCAACATGACACCGCTCCTGCTCTGGTGGCGCCGATTGAGTTTCGATGGGGACTTCGGGTCCGGTCAAGCGCACGGCCGCGGTTACGGGTGTGCCGCGGCGGTGGCGTTCGGAGTCGGTGGAAGGCCGATCGGATGCGGCACGGGCGCCGGCAAGGCCGCCGCGATGGGCATTCGGATCGTCCCGGCGGTCTCGATCTCAGAGAGCTCCACCATGAGCAATTCCTCTGCTGTCGTGTTTACGACGACAAGGTTGATAGACGGTAGCCAGTGCTACGCTCGCCTGTCAAGACCAGCGGACGCGCCCGACAACGCCAGGTGAACGCCGATACCGAGGCCCCCACCACCGCGCGGACTAGACTTCCGCCTGATGTTGATTTTCGGTAACACCGCGACGCGGCGACGCTGAGGGAGAGCAGTGCCCACCACCGGAGAGCGACAGCCCACGCTGGCCGAGCGGGTCACAGCGCGGCTGGACTCCCTGACGGCGACGGAGCGGCGGGTCGCGCGCTACCTGGCCGACCACCCGCAGCAGGCCGCGTTCGCGTCGGCCGAGGAACTCGGCAAGGCGACCGGCACCAGCGACGCGAGCGTGGTCCGCACGGCCAAAGCGCTGGGCTTCGACGGCCTGCCCGAGCTGAAGCGTTCACTACAGGGCGTCCTGGGCGAGCTGCTGGCCCCGGCGAACCGGCTGCACAACACGCTGCACGAGGCCGGCGACCGTCCCGAGGCGATCCTCGCGGCCACCCTCGCCGACCGGATCGCCCTGATCGAGGACATCCGCCGGGCACTGGACCCCGGCGCGTTCGCCAAGGCGGTGGACCTCGTCGCAGGCGCGCGCGAGACGCTCGTGTGCGGAATCGCCGGCCTGGTCGTGGCCGAATGGGCGGCGGTCCGCCTGGTTCGGATGGGCAGGCGGGCCAGGTTCGTGGGCGACATCGGCGTGCGCCTGGTCGACCAACTGCTCCCGCTGGGACCGGACGACGTGGTGTTCGCGATCGCGCCGCACCGGCTGGTCAAGGAGATGCGCGTGGTGATCGAGTACGCGCACCGGGTCGGCGCGAAGGTGGTGCTGCTGACCGAGACGCTCGGCGAGGCACTGCGCGACGAGGCCGACGTGACCCTGTCGGTGCCGTTCGGACAGCCGGACCGCTACGGCGGCCAGACCACCACGCTCGTGGTGCTGGAGGCCATCACGCTGGCGGTGGCGGCCCAGGACGAGGAACGCTCACTGCACACCTTCACGACGATGACGGCGCTGCGCCGGGAACTGGACCCGAACGACCAGGTGGTCGCGCCATCGGCGGACACCGGCCCGGCCAGGACCACCACGAGGTCACGCCGGCGCCGCTGAGCGGCAACGGGCTCGCCGGCACCGCACCCGGCGCCAGCGCAGCTGACACCAGCGCGGCCGGCGGATGCGCTCGACACCATCGCGGCCGGCACCGGCACAGCTGACACCAGCGGGGCCGACACCGAGACGACCGGCCGAGCACCGTCGCGACCAGTACCAAGGCGACCGGCCGAGCCAGCACCCCCACGCGCCTGGCGCCAACCCGGCCAGCGCCAACCCGGCCCGCACCAACGCGGTCGGCCGGGCCGGCATCGCACCGGCCCGGCCGTGGCGTGCTACAGCACGAACGGGCCGGCGCCGACCAACAGCGCCGGCGCCACGACGCTCTCCATGAACGGCGTCTCGCCGCGTTCGCGTTCCCGGCCCACCGCCACCACCGCGCGCAGGGCGTCGTCCATCCGGAACGTGAAGCGGACCGGCGGGTGCACCGCGACCACCTTGCCGTCGCGCACCCAGTACGTGCCGTCCCGGGTGGAGCCCGTGACCAAAGTGTCCTTCGGGTGCAGGACCCGGAGGTAGTTCAGCTTGCTGACCAGCAGGCCTTCGCCGCACTCGGCCAGCAGTTCCTCCTCCGTGGCGTCGCCGGCGGCCATCAGCATGTGCGACGGGGCCGGCAGGGCGCCGAACCGCCAGCCGAACGGCACGCCGTGTCCGGTGGACGCGCCACCGGTGACCCCGGCGAATTCCAGGTTGGACACCACGCCGGTGAGCGTGCCGTTCTCGATCAGCGGTGTCCGGCACCGCACGACGCCTTCCGCGTCGAACGTGCTGGGCAGGCCGTCCGGGTCGTGGCCGTCGTCGACCACGGTCAGCAGTTCGCTGACCACCTGCTGACCCATCCGCCCGGCGGCCGCCGACGTGCCGCGCGCGTAGCCTGCCGCGCCCAGGGCGGCGTAGCCGTAGGTGGCCAGCAGGTTGAGCGCCGCCTGCGGGCGGAGCACCACCCGGACCGGGCCGGCGGCCCGGTCCCGGACCGGTAACGGTGCCAACTCGGCCATCAGCCGCTCGGCGATGCCGTCCACCGGGATGCGCGAGGCGTCGCGGTGCAGCGACACGGAGCTCACCGACCGGCCGTCGCGCTCGGCGATGGCCTGGATCGACGCCTTGGTCAGCGTTTCGGACCGGAACAGGCCGTCGCTGTCGGCCACCGCGCGGTCGACGACGTCGTCGCGGATCGAGCCGCCCAGCGACACGTCACCGGCCAGTCCGTTGCGGACGGTGTCGAACCAGTCGTGCCGGCCGGCCGCCGACGGGCGGGGGGCGGACGGGCGGGGTGCGGACGACGCGGCCGGGGTGACGCCGTTCGCCGGTTGGGGTGCCGGCCTGCCGACGGGAGGACACGCCGGCAGGCTGGCAAGCGCTCGGTCCAGCCGCTCGCGCAGGTCGCGGACCGCCTGGGGGTCGAGGGTCTCCAGCACGCCGGTGACCGTCCGTCCGTCCCGGGTGACGCGCACCCGCGCGCGGAAGCGGCGTTCACTGTGCTGGGCCGTGACCCTGGAGTGGGCGTAGCGCAGCAGACCGGTTTCCTCGCGGGACACGTCGATCCGGGTGCCGGGCCCCAGGATGTCCAGGGCCGTGGTCACGGTGTCTTGGTCGATGCTCATTTCGTACCCACCTGGACGTCTCGGAAGCGTGCCGGCACCGTGCCGTGGCCGATGTGCATGACCTGCAGCGGTTCACCCTTGCCGCACGACGGGATGCCGTGCACCCGCCACTCGTCCGGGCCGCCCAGGGCGTCGCAGCGCGCCCAGAACTCCGGCGTCACACCGGTGTACGAGCAGTTCTTCAGCAGCCGGCCGAGCTTGCCGTCCTTGATCTCCCAGCCTGCCTCCGTGCCGAAGCGGAACGACATCCGCTGGTCGTCGATGGACAGGCCCTTGGACATGTCGACGAGCACACCGTTGCGGGTGCCCTCGATCATCTCGGCCAGCGACGAGTCGCCCGGTTCCAGGCACAGGTTCGTCATGCGGACCAGCGGCGCGCGCTGCCAGCCGTCGGCCCGGGCCGCGCCGCTGGACTCGGTGTCCAGTGCGGCCGCCGACTCGCGGCCGGACAGGTAGCCGGTGAAGATGCCCTCGCGGATCAGTTCGGTGCGCTGGGCGGGCGTGCCCTCGTCGTCGTAGCCGTACGAGCCGAGCGCACCGGGGATCGTGGCGTCCCCGTACACCGACACCAGCGGCGAGCCGAACCGGAAGCTGCCCCGGCGTTCCGGTGTGGCGTACGTGCCGCCGGCCAGGCTGACCTCGAAGCCGAGCGCCCGGTCGGCCTCCATCGGGTGGCCCGCGCACTCGTGCAGCAGCATGGCCAACTGGTTGCCACTCACCACGAGCGTGGTGACCTCGTCCGGGCACTGCGGCGCCGTCAGGAGTGCGACCGCCTCGGCACCCACCCTCGGCGCCTCCTCGACCAGACGCAGGGTGTCGATGTGCTCGAAACCGGCCGTCGCGAAGTCGCCGCGCTGGCCGCGAATGGTGCGGGGCACGCCCTGCGGGTAGGAGCGCCGCTGGAGGTCGTCGCCGTCGGACGCGACCACCATCAGGCCGGCGCCGCTCTCGGTGATGGTCTGCTCGATGAGTGCGCCCTCGGTGTTGGCGAACACCTTGTCGTCGCGGAAGAAGTCCATCGACGCCTCGACCTGGGTGACCAGTGGCCCGGCGGTCTCGGCCTCCTTGACCACGGCGGCGAGCAGGTCCAGTTTGGTCGACAGCGGCACCTCGAACGGGTCGACCGCCATCGGGGAACGCCAGGTGGTGCGCGTGGTCACGGGCGAGCCCAGGGGTGTCGTGGTGCGACCACCCGCGGCCCGCGCCTGTTCGACCGCCTCGCGGACGACGGCCGCGAGGCCCTGCGACGTCAGCTCGTGTGTCGCGGCGAACCCCCAACGGCCGCCGACCATCACCCGCACGCCGAGGCCCAGCGAGTCCTCGTGCGCGTACTCCCCCGGGCCCTCGTGTTCGGCGAGGACCAGTTCATGCGTTCGGTGGACGACCCGGACGTCGCCGTACTGGACGTCGTGTGGCATCAGGCCGAGTGCGGCCTCGGCGACGTCACGCATCATCGGGCACCCCCCGCGCTGTGTGTGATCGACAAATCGATGACCTCCTGTGAGTGCGGAGTACCGACCGGCGGATAGTAGCATGCACTACGCTTATCTGACGATACTGTAGTGCATGCTACGATCACCGTCAGCTGCACCGACGAAACGAACGGATGGCCGATGACCTCGACCGCACCCCCGACCCCCGCGGAACTCCACCATTCCCACCGCGACGTGACCGGCGGCTGGATGCGCCCGGCGACGTTCGGCGTGATGGACGGGCTCGTGTCCAACTTCGCGCTCGTCGCCGGCGTGGTCGGCGGCGGCGACGGCGGCCATGCCGTGCTGCTGGCCGGATTGGCCGGCCTCGTCGCCGGCGCCTGCTCGATGGCGACCGGGGAGTTCACGTCCGTGTCGTCGCAGAACGAACTGACCCACGCCGAGATCGCCGTCGAA
>DASZXM010000565.1:0-9669 GCA_035546415.1 Pseudonocardiaceae bacterium | reverse complement strand
AACACGCTTGGCTCGGCGTGGGACACGGAGGCAGCTTACGGCGGAGACGCACCGTAATACTGCCGATTGCCCCATGCGACCACCTACCTGACACTAGAAAAGTCCGATAAGTCTGTTTTGATATAGTTCCAGGTGGATGTTCCACACCTGTTGGGCGGATCGTTCCCACGTGTATGTTGCGGCGCGCTCCTTCGCGGCCGCCACTCTCGTGGTCGTCCGACCAGGGTCGTCGAACACGCTCCGCAACGCCTTCGCCAACGCGAGCGGGTCCCGCCGACGCGCCAGCACGCCCGTGCCGCCCGCCAGCTCGATCAGCGCGGGCGCGTCCGAGTGCACGACGGGCACCCCGGCGGCCATCGCCTCCAACAGCGGCAGCCCGAAGCCTTCGGCCAGGCTGGGCAGCACGAACACGGCCGCTCCGTGCAGCACGACCGCCAGTTCGGCGTCGGTCACCTTGCCCAGCACGACCAGCCGCTCCGGCGGCAGGTGGTACGTGCGCGCCAGGTCGTGCAGGTTCACCCCGCCCCAGCCGCGCTGGCCGGCGATGACCAGCGGCAGGTCGGGCGCGCTGGGCCGGGCCATCGCGTCGATCAGCACGTCCAGGCCCTTGCGTGGTTCGACCGTGCCGATCGCCAGCACGTACCGCTCCGGCAGCTTCAACCGACTGCGGATACGGAACTGGGCGTCCTGGTCGGGGAGCTGCCGCAGCACCGCGGGCACGCCGTGTCCCACGACGTGCACCCGGGCCGTGCCGGGCGCGTGCAGCGTCAGCTCCGCGGCGACCGCGGCGGACGGCACGACGATCGCCCCGGCCTGGTAGGTGGCCCTGCCGATGACCTTCCGGTGCCACGCGGCACCCCGTTTGGTCAGGGTGTCCGGGTGCGTCCACGGCACCGTGTCGTGGACGGTCACCACGAGGCCGTGGCCGCGTTTCGCGGTGGCCGGGGCCAGCGGGGTCGGCGCGTGCACGGTGTCGCCACCCGGCCACAGCGGCCAGCCGCGTTCCCACACGTACGTCAGCATCCGCGGCGAGAACGGGAGCACCTTCGGTCCGTCGACGCCGGGGATCACCGCGGCCGACGGGTCCTTGTGCCGGGCCACGACTCCGGTGACCGTCCACCCGGCCGGCGCGTTCGCGGCGAGCGCCGACGCCAGTTCACGGGTGTACCGACCGGTGCCCCCGGGCACCGGTGCGAGCAGCTGTTCGACGAGCACGACTAGCTCGGGCACGGTGACCAGCGTCCCACGCCGAATCGGGGATCGGCGACGCGACCGGCCGGTGCCGGCCGGTACGGTCGGTGAATGGCGGACTCGACGGCGGGTGTGCGCACCACGGTCGTCGTCGTGACCTGGCGTGGCCGGGACCACATCGACGCCTGCCTGGACGGGCTGGCCACACAGCACCGTCCACATTCGACACTGGTGGTGGACAACGCGTCCGACGACGGCACGGCCGACCTGCTGGCCGCACATCCGGCCAGGCCACAGGTGCTGCGCCTGCCCCGCAACCGCGGCTACGCGGGCGGGATCGCGGCGGCCCTCGCACATGTCCGGACGCCGTTGGTGGCGTGGCTGAACGACGACGCGGTCCCCGGTCCGAACTGGCTGGCCGAATTGGAGGACGCCCTGGACGCCGACCCGAGGGCGGCAGCCGCCGGGGCGGTGCTGACCAGGCCGAACGGCGAGATCCAGACCACGGGCGTCCGGCTCACCGCGGACGGCCACGGCATCGACGCCGCCACACCGGGGCCCGGCACGTTCGGCTTCTGCGGCGGCGCCGCGCTGCTGCGCACCGAGGCGCTCACCGCCGTCGGCGGGGTCCCGGCCGGATTCTTCTGCTACTACGAGGACACCGACACGGCGTGGCGGCTGCGGCTGGCCGGCTGGCGGGTGCTGTCCGCACCCGGGGCCACCGCCGTCCACCAGCACGGCGCGAGCACCCGGCCCGGGTCGTGGCCGTTCCACCGGTGGAACGAACGCAACCGGCTGTTGACGCTGCTGCGCTGCGCCCCACTGGTCGTCGCGCTGCGCGAGGTCGTCCGGTTCCTCGCGATCACGCTCGTCCTGCCGCTGCGCAGGCTGGCGGGCAGGCCGGTGCCGGACGCCGTGAACTTCACCGTCCGGCTGCGGATGCTCGTCCTCGCGGAGATACTGGTCCGTTCACCGGCGGCGACGGCCGTACGGTTACGGATCGGTCGGCGCAGCACCGTGCGACGATCGGTAATCTGGAAAACCTGGGCGGGACGGGCATGAAGCCCTGACCGGCCCGAGAGAAGGAGCGAGCGTGCCGACCCTGCCGACGCTCTCGGTAGTACTGGTCAACTACCGCGGCGCCGACGACACGATCACCTGTCTTCGGACACTGCGGACCGAACTGGACTACCCGGCCGACCGGCTGGAACTGATCTGCGTCGACAACGCGTCCGGAGACGATGGCGTGCGCCGCATCCGCGCCGAGGCGCCGGACGTCATGCTCGTCGAGTCCGAGACCAACCTGGGCTTCGCCGGCGGCTGCAACCTGGGCGTGCGGCACGCCACGGGCGAGGTGGTGGCGTTCCTGAACAACGACGCCCGCCCGGACCCGGCGTGGGCGCGCGCCGCCGTGGCCGCGCTCCAGCGGGAGCCGACGGTCGCCTCGGTGGCCAGCCGGGTGCTGGACTGGTCGGGCGAGCGCGTGGACTACGTGGACGCCGGGCTGACGTGGTTCGGCATGGGCTACAAGCCCGATGCCGGGCGACCGGTGGCGGAACTGCGGACCGACCGGCACGAGACGCCCAGGGACGTGCTGTTCGCGACCGGCGCCGCGATGTTCGTCCGGACGAGCGTGTTCCGCGAACTCGGCGGCTTTGATGAACGTTTCTTCATGTTCTATGAGGACGTCGACCTGGGCTGGCGGCTGAACCTGCGCGGCTGGCGGGTGCGCTACGAGCCGGCGTCGCTGGCCTACCACCGCCACCACGCGTCGATGTCCGCAGTGGACGGCGCGGACCAGGCCCGCGAGCTGTATCTGTTGGAGCGCAACGCATTGGCCGCGCTCTACAAGAACGTGTCCGACCAGACCCTGGCCAAGGCGCTGCCGGCGGCACTGGCCCTGGCGGTGCGCAGGGCCACCGCACGCGGCGACCTCGACGCGCGGCAGCTGGAGATCACTCGCAGGACCACCGGCGCCGAGCCGACCCACGTGTCCGTTCCGCGGACCACGCTGGCCGGGGTGCTGGCCATCGACCAGTTCGTGGCGCTGCTGGCCGACGGCGGCCTGGCCGAGGCCCGCGCGATCGAGCAGGCGGCCCGCGTGCGCACCGACGCCGACCTGCTTCCGTTGATGCGCAAGGCGATCGAGCCCGCCTATCCGTTGCCCCGCTACCTGGCCGCGCACGAGACACTGGTCGAGGTGTTCGGCATCGAGGAGGTGTTCGGCCGGCCGCGCAAGGTGCTGGTGATCACCGGCGACGCGGTCACCGCGCGCATGGCGGGCCCGGCGATCCGCGCGTGGCACATGGCCGAGGTGCTGGCCGGTGAGCACGACGTGCGGCTGGTCAGCGTGAACCCGCACGGCGAGTTCGTGGACGCGCCGTTCCCGGTGCTCACGGTGCCCCGCCGGGAGCTGGCCGACCAGGTCGCGTGGGCCGACGTCGTGGTGCTGCAGGGGCACGCCCTGGAGATGGCGCCCGATCTCAAGGAGCGCGACTCGACGAAGCTCGTGGTCTGCGACATCTACGACCCGATGCACCTGGAACTGCTCGAACAGGGCAAGGACGACACCGAGGAGCGGCGCGCCAAGGACCTCGTCGGTGTGACGAAGGTGCTCAACGCGCAACTGCGCCGCGGCGACTTCTTCCTGTGCGCGTCCGACCGGCAGCGCCACTTCTGGCTCGGTCACCTGGCCGCCCTGGGCAGGCTCACGCCGCAGCTGTACGACGCCGATCCGACGGCCGAGTCGCTGCTGTCGGTCGTGCCGTTCGGCCTGCCCGCCAAACCGCCGACCCGCACCGGACCGGGCATCCGGGGCGTGATGGACGGCGTGGGCCCCGACGACAAGGTCGTGCTGTGGGCGGGCGGCGTGTACAGCTGGTTCGACCCGCTGACGCTGGTCCGCGCGATCGGCGAACTGGCCGAGCGCCGGCCGGACGTCCGGTTGGTCTTCCTGGGCATGCGGCACCCCAACCCCGAGGTCCCGGAGATGGACATCGGTGCCCGTACCCGGTCGTTGGCCAACCAGCTGCGGCTGACCGGCGACACCGTGTTCTTCAACGACGGCTGGGTGCCCTACGCCGAGCGGCAGAACTGGCTGCTGGACGCGAACTGCGGTGTGACGACGCACTTCCACCACGTGGAGACGACGTTCGCGTTCCGTACCCGGGTGCTGGACTACCTGTGGGCGTCGCTGCCGATCGTGACCACCGACGGCGACTCGTTCGCCGACCTGGTGCGCACCGAACGGCTGGGCGTCGTCGTGCCGCCCGCCGACGTCACGGCGCTGGCCGAGGCGTTGGAGCGGGTCCTCTACGACGAGGAGTTCGCGGCCGGCTGCCGGGAGCGGATCGCCGTGGTGCGGGAGCGGTTCACGTGGGAGCGCGTGCTGGCGCCGCTGGTCGACTACTGCCGTTCGCCACGACCGGCCGCCGACCGACTGACGGGCAACGAACCGCTCACCCGGGACGCGCCGCTGGGCGCGAGCGGCGTGCTGCGCAGGGACGCCAAGCTGATCAAGGAGTACCTGAACGTGGGCGGTCCGACGGAAGTCGCCCGGAGAGCGGCGGGCAGGCTGCGGCGGCTGGCCGGCGGGCGGACCCCGGAGCGTCCCGATGGCGCGTGACCGGATCCGGGTGCTCATCGACGGCACCCCGCTGTTGGGCCACCGCACCGGCGTCGGCCGCTACACGGCGGCGCTGGCCGAGGAACTGGCGTCCATGCCGGGCGTGGACATCCGGGCGGTCGCGCTGACGCTGCGCGGCTGGCGGGCGCTGCGTTCCGTGCTGCCGCACGAGGTGTGGGCCCGCGGCCTGCCGGCGCCCGCCCGGCTGCTGCGCAAGTTCTGGCTGCGCTCGTCGTTCCCACCGATCGAGATGATCGCCGGCTTCTCCGACGTCGTGCACGGCACCAACTTCGTGCTGCCGGTGTCGGCGCGGGCCGGCGGCGTGCTGACGGTGCACGATCTGGCGTTCCTGGACGCACCCGACGAACTGCCGCCCAGCGACCGCGAGCTGCCCGAACTGGTCCGCAGGTCGGCGGCGCGGGCCCGGGTGATCTGCACGCCGACGAAGGCGGTCGCGGCGGCCGTCGTGGAACGGTTGGACGTGCCCGCCGAACGCGTCATGGTGACACCGCTGGGCGTGGACCCGGCGTGGTTCACCGCCCGGCCGCCCAGCGACGAGCGCCGCCGCAGGCTCGGCCTGCCCCGGCGGTACCTGCTGTTCGTCGGCGCGGAAGGGCCGCGCAAGGGCCTGGACGTGCTCTACAAGGCGCACGCCGCCGCACCGGACCTGCCGCCGCTGGTCGTCACCGGCCCTTCGGTGTCCGGAGTGGATGGTAGGGTCATCCGCACCGGCTACCTGCCCGCCGTCGAGCTGCGCAGCGTGGTGGCGGGCGCGGCGGCCGTCGTGCTGCCGTCCCGGGACGAGGGTTTCGGCCTGCCGGTGCTGGAGTCGTTGGCGTGCAACGTACCCGTGGTGTGCTCGGACGTGCCGGCGCTGCGCGAGGTCGCCGGTGACCAGGCGCGTTTCGTCCCCTACGGCGACGTGGACGCCCTGGCACACACGATGAGCGCGGTGCTGGGCGACCCGCCGCCGCCCGACGTCGTGGCCGCTCGCCGGGCGCACGCGGCCGGCTTCACGTGGCGCCGGTGCGCCGAGGCGACCGTCGCCGCATACCGCAGGGCGGCGCACCGCTAGACGCTAGAGCGTGGGCAGGTACCGGGGCGGACGGCGGGCGCCCGCCGCGCGTTCGAACGCGGCCGCGAACGCCAGCACGCGCGTGTCCGCCCACCGCGGGCCGATGAACGACAGGCCGACCGGCAGCGGGCCGACGAAACCGGCCGGCACGGTCGCCGTCGGATACCCGGCGACGGCGGCCGGGCTGGA
The DNA here is from genome assembly GCA_035546415.1 of Pseudonocardiaceae bacterium. Classification (GTDB taxonomy): domain Bacteria; phylum Actinomycetota; class Actinomycetes; order Mycobacteriales; family Pseudonocardiaceae; genus DATEPR01. Next base: position 3,589 of record DASZXM010000565.1, on the reverse strand, counting down.
CGAGCTGACCTTGTCCCGGTCGCCGGCCGTCGGGTCGTTGGGCCACGCGGGATCGTTGCTGGCCGCGACGATCATGTCCAGCCGCTCGGCCGCCAGCGTCTCGTCGATCGACCGGCGTGCCAGGTCGGTCGCCAGGGCACGACGCTTCCGGTGGTCCGGGTCGGTCAGCGGTGGCGCTTCCGCGGCCTGCTCGAAGTACTCCTGGCCGAACAGGGTCAGCTCCACCGGATCGGCCTTGTTGAAGTCGATCAGCTCGGCGAACGTCCGCGGTGCGCCGTCCCGACCGGCCAGGTAGATCTCCAGGTCGTGGTGGAACTCCGCCCACATCGCGGGCAGTTCGGCCGGACCGATCTCGCCCTGGTAGGGCAGTTCCACCGGAACGACCGTCGCGCCGGCCGCCGTGAGGACGTCGACGGCGAACGCGATGACGTCGGTGTCCTCGTGCTCCAGGTGCCAGCAGCCGATCCGCTTGCCGCGCAACACGTCCGGGTCGAGCGCGGCCACGTGGTCGACGACCTGCTCGTCCGGAACGTCCGCGGTGGCGGGATCATCGGCGTCCCGCCCCTGCAACACCGACATCACCACGGCCAGGTCGACGACGTGCCGCGCCATCGGACCGGGCGTGTCCTGCTCGTCGGTGATCGGCACCACACCGGCCCGGCTGACCAGCCCGATGCTGGGCTTGAAACCGGCGACGCCGTTCACCCCGCCCGGGCACACGATCGAGCCGTCCGTCTCGGTCCCGATGGCCACCTGGGTGAGCGATGCCGCCACGGCGACGGCCGACCCGGACGACGACCCGCTCGGGTTGCGGTCCAGCACGTGCGGGTTCACGGTCTGACCGCCCACGGCCGACCACCCGGACGTCGACCGGCTGGACCGGAAGTTCGCCCATTCCGACAGGTTCGTCTTGCCGAGCACGACGGCACCCGCGGCCCGCAGCCGCCGCACCAGATGCGCGTCGACACGTGGCGGCGGCACCAGCATCGCCCGCGAGCCCACGGTCGTGGGCAGGTCCGCCGTGTCGATGTTGTCCTTGAGCAGCACGGGAATGCCGTCCAGCGGGCCGAGCGCCGCACCGGCCCGTCGCCGCCGGTCGCTGGCCGCCGCCTGCACCAGCGCGCTCGGGTCCACGAACAGCACGGACCGCAACATCGGGTCCACCGTGCGGATGCGCTCCAGGTAGGCGGCGGTCAGGTCGACGGACGTCAACTCGCCGCTGTCGAACAACCGGTTGATGACGGGGATGGTGAGCGGATCCAGATCAGGCGTCGGCACCCCGGCATTCTGACTGATCGCGGGCCCACCGTCAGCCGGCAATCGACTCTCGATGCTCGGCGAAGAACGTGTGCAGCGCCGCACGCCAGGGCAGTGCGTCCACCAGACCGGCGTCCTGCCAGGCTTTCGCCGACAGCACCGAGTACGCCGGACGCGGCGCCGGCCTCGGGAAGTCCGCGGTGGTGCACGGTCGGACCCGCTCCGGATCGGCGCCGAGTTCCTCGAAGACGGCCCGCGCCAGCCCGAACCACGTCGTGTCACCCGCGCCGGTCCGGTGCAGCACGCGCCGCTCGGGTGCCCGGCCCTCGGCGATCGCGGTCGCCAGGTCGAGCAGGCCCGTGGCCAGGTCGGCCGACCACGTCGGCGAGCCCCGCTGGTCGTCCACAACGGAGAGTTGGTCGCGCTGGGTCTCCAGCTTCGCCATGGTCTTCACGAAGTTGGCGCCCGCGGCGCCGTACACCCACGCCGTGCGCACCACCCAGGCCCGGTCCGACGCGGCGAGCACGGCCCGCTCGCCGGCCAGCTTCGTCCGTCCGTAGGCGCCCTGCGGTCCCGTCGGGTCGTCCGGCTCGTAGGGGCGCTGCCCTGTCCCGTCGAAGACGTAGTCGGTGGACACGTGGATCATCGGCACGGCGAACTCGGCGCTCACCCGGGCCAGCAGGCCGGGCCCCTCGGCGTTCACCCGGTAGGCGGTGTCCTCGTCGGTCTCGGCGGCGTCCACGGCCGTGTAGGCGGCGGCGTTCACCAGTACCGGTAGGCGCCCCGTCGAGCGCGCCGTGTCGGCCAGTTCGGCGACCGCGGCACGCACCGCCGGTTCATCGGTGATGTCCAGCTCCGCCGACCCCGGGGCACTCACCGTGCCGGTTCGGACGCCCAGCGTGGCCAGGTCACTGCCCAACTGGCCGCGCCCACCGGACACGAGCAGTGCCAGTTCGGTGACTTCTCCCACAGTCGGCCTCCCAGACCTGTCAGCACGCTGAAGTCTCGCACGTCGAGTGCAACGTTCTCCCCCACTCACACGTATTACTGGTGAGGGGCGAACTGCGCGCCGCCGGACTACCGTCGTGGGTGGGTGCGCAATCCGCGGCAGGTCGGTCGGGAGGAACGCACGTGGACGTCGACGCGGAGCCGGACACGCCACCGGGCACGCAGGCAGCCCAACCGGCTGTCGGGGAAGAAGCCACCCTCGAACCGGTCGTCCCCGAGCCCGCGAAGTCGCCCGAAGCGGCTCCGACCGAGCCAGAGACCACGACCGGTCCGGTCACCGAGCCCGATTCCGAGGCCGAGCCCACTACCGAGTCCGAGCCTGGCCCTGTTGCCGAGCCCGCTTCCGACTCCGGCCCTGCTGCCACGCCCGATTTCGAGTCCGATCCCGTTGCCGAGCGCGATCGCGCCGCCGAGCCTGAGCCCGATCCCGATACCGCCGCCGAGTCCGGGCGCGGTCCGGAACGGTCGGCCCGACCGCGGCGGCCGTCAACCGCCGCCCGGGTGTTCTACGGCGTCGGCCGGTCGGTCATCGCCGTCACCGCGGCCGCCGTCCTGGCCGTCACGGGATACAACTGGACGCTCCTGCACCAGCTGGACCAGGGCATCGCGCGGACCGACGTGTTCGACGACACCACCGCGCCGCCCGCGCAGGCCGAGGGCCAGGTGCCGGTGTTACCCCCACCGCTGACCAGTGACGTGAACATCCTGCTGGTCGGCATGGACAGCCGGACCGATCCGCACGGCAACCCGCTGCCGTCCAACGAACTGGCGATGCTGCACGCCGGCCCGGACAGCGGCGAACTGGACACCGACACGATGATCCTGGTGCACATCCCGGCCGGTGGGCAGCAGGCGACGGCGATCTCGTTCCCCCGCGACTCGTGGGTGCAGCTGGCCGGCGGGTTCGGCAAGCACCGACTCAACTCGGCGTTCGCGTACGCGCACAACGCGAAGGCGAGCCAGCTGCGCGGGCAGGGCATGACGAACTCGGCGCAGATCGAGCAGGAGGCCGACACGGCCGGCCGGAAGAACCTGATCGCCACCATCGAGAACCTGATCGGCCACAAGCTCACCATCAACCGGTACGCGGAGATCAACCTGGCCGGTTTCTACGACATGTCCCGCGCCGTCGGCGGCGTCCAGGTGTGTCTGAAGGCCGCGACGCACGACGACTACACCGGTGCGTCGTTCCCAGCGGGGGTCCAGACCATTTCCGGGGTGCGGGCGTTGAACTTCGTCCGGCAGCGGCACGGGCTGCCCGGCGGCGACCTGGACCGGATCACCCGACAGCAGGTGTTCCTCGGCGCGCTGGCGCAGAAGATCC
>DASZXM010000564.1:0-8420 GCA_035546415.1 Pseudonocardiaceae bacterium | reverse complement strand
CGAGACGCGCGCGAAACTGGGCCATGGTGAACCCGCCTGACCCGGCGCGGCGCAGCGACCGCGCCCGGACCGCGATCCTCGCCGCAGCCTGGCAGTTGCTGGACGCCGACGGCTGGCAGGCCGTGACCGTCGACCGGATCGCGGCCGCCGCCGGTGTGGGCAAGCAGACCGTGTACCGGTGGTGGCGCGGCAAGGGCGACGTGCTGTTCGACGCGCTGCTGGACAACGCCCGCACGCAGCCGGCCCGGCCGCGCACCGATGATGTCGACGGCATTCTGAGGGCACACGCGCGCCACTTCGTCCGGCTCTACGTCGGCACACCGCTGGGCCGCCACCTGCGGGAACTGGTCGGTGCCGCGCAGCACGACGAGCAACTCGCCGCCGCCCTGCGGGAGCGGTGGTTCGAGCCGCGGCGGGCGAGCGTCCGCGAGGCGCTGGCCGGCAGGATCGACGACGTGGACACCGTGCTGGACCTGCTGTTCGGGCCGCTGCACTACCGGCTGCTCACCGGGCACGGGCCGATCGACCGGCAGTACGCCGACCACGTCACCGACCTGGTGCTGGCGGCGATCCGGCCGGGCGCGCGCTGAGCACCTTCGCCGGACGTGTGCTGCCGGCCGTGTAGCGTCCCGGTGTCGTGGGGCGGTTCCGGGCGTGGCTGCGCAGGCGGTGGCGGCGATTGCTGGCCGGGTTCGCCGTGCTGCTCGTGCTGGCCACCGTGCCGACCGTGTGGGAGCGGATCGACGCCGGGCCGCACCTGCGGGACGTCGCCGACGTGCCGCACGTGCCGGTCGCGCTGGTGTTCGGGGCGCGGATCGTGGACGGCAGGCCGACCGCGTTCCTGGCCAGCAGGCTGGACGCGGCCGTGACGCTGTACGACCGGCACATCGTGCGGGTGATCCTGGTCAGCGGCAACGACGACGGGCACGGCTACGACGAGCCGGACGTGATGCGGGACTACCTGGTCGGGCACGGTGTGCCGGCGGACCGGATCGTCGCCGACCACGCCGGGTTCGACACGTGGGACACGTGCGTGCGGGCCAACCGGGTGTACGGCGTCCGGCAGGCGATCCTGGTGACGCAGACGTTCCACGTGTACCGGGCCGTGGCGCTGTGCCGGGCCACTGGGGTGGACGGTTACGGGCTGGGCATCGACTCGATCGACGTCGGCGTCAACTCCACCGTCTTCGGCTACTTCCGCGAGTACTTCGCCGCCGACAAGGCGATGTGGGACGCGCTGGTGGCCAAGCCGGCACCGGACGTGCTCGGCCCGCCGACGGCTGACGTCACCGCCGCGCTGCACCGCTGAGCAAGCGACCGCACACCCACCGCGCCGGTCACGGTGCCGGCGAGCACCGCGAGGACGACCAGGTCCCGCGGGCCGGTGACGCCGAGCTGGCCGTCGGCGTGTGCGACGAAACCCGAATAGAACAGCCAGCCCAGCACGCCGACGCCGAGCGCACCCGGCAGTGTGGTCCACCAGCTGAGCACGCCCGCGATCACGGCCAGCAGGACGATCCCGGCCGTGTGGTTCACGTGGGCGGCCGTGACCAGTGCCGCGAACACCAGGTCCGCGCCGAAGGCCGCCACCAGTGCGATCGACGCCGGCATCCGGGCCGGCCGGGTGTCGGGGCGCGGGTGCCTGATCCGGAGCAAGGTCGCCATGACACCAGCGAAATCCCAGGTCGCGGCGGGAGACGATGTGTTGACGGATTGCGGACGCGGGCCGGCGCGTAATTGACGGCATCTTTGCGCGTGGCACCCCGCTGAGCCATCGTGTGCCATCTTGGCACCAAATGTGCTTGCGGTGGTGCCACAATGGTGCCATGATGGCATCATGGATCTCACGCCCTATGTCGACGCCCTTCGTGACCAGCTCGCCACGGCGGCCGAGGCCGGCGGTGACGACGCCCGCGCCGTCGCCGAGCGGCTCGTCGCGCCGCTGGAGTCGGGGATGCGCCTGGCTCTGCTGGACGCGCTGTCGGCCGCGGCGGACGAGATCACGCGTGACCTCGCGCCCGGGTCCGTGGACGTGCGCCTGCGCGGCCGCGAACCCAGCTTCGTCGTCACGGTGCCGCCGGCGGACGAGGCACCGCAGGCTCCGGCCGACGCCGCACCACCGATGCCGGACGGCGACGAGGGCACGATGACCCGGATCAACCTCCGCCTGTCGGAGAACCTGAAGAGCCGCATCGAGGACGCGGCCGCCGGAGCCGGACTGTCGGTCAACGCCTGGATCGTCCGGGCGGCCGGCGCCGCACTGGGGTCCGACGGCCAGGCCCGCCGCACCGAGAGCCGCTCGGCGCGCAGCGCCAACCGCTTCACCGGCTGGGTCCGCTAACCCCCAGCCGCACTCCACCCCACGTCCCCGACCGCCGGGGGCGTCCACACCATGCCCTCCGGAGGGGACAGCCATGCCCACGTTCGACACACCGCAGCCGATCACCGTCGAACTCGACCTGGTCGTCGGCGACGCCCGCGTCATCGCGAGCGACCGCACCGACACCGTCGTCGACGTCCGCCCGACCGACATCGGCAACCCGCAGGACCGCAAGACCGCCGAGCAGACGACCGTCGAGTTCACCGGCGGCCTGCTGCTGGTGCGCGCGCCCAAACAGCGCAGCCTGAGCCTGTTCAACAAGGTCGGCTCGATCGACGTCCGGGTCGAGATCCCGACCGGGTCGGAGCTGCGGGCCAAGGCCGCCGTCGCCGCCGTGCACTGCCAGGGCGGCCTCGGCCGGTGCCGCGTGAAGACGTCCAGCGGTGACGTCCAGGTCGAGGACAGCGGGCCGCTGGAGGTGGAGACCAGCATCGGCGGTGTCGACATCGGGCACGTGACGGGCGACGCCGAGGTGAACACCGGGTCCGGCAAGGTCCGCATCGCCGAGGTGGACGGTTCGGCCGTGGTGAAGAACTCCAACGGCAACTGCACGATCGGCCGGGTGGCGGGTGACCTGCGGGCCAGCACGGCCAACGGCGACGTCGTCGTGGACCAGGCCGGTGGCGACGTGCACGCCAACACCGCCAACGGCGAGGTGCGGGTCGGCGAGGTCGTCCGCGGCTCCGTGTCGCTGAAGACCGCGCTGGGCGCCATCGACGTCGGCATCCGCTCCGGCACCGCCGCCCAGCTCGACGCGCACACCAGCTTCGGCCGCGTCCTGAACCACCTGGAGACCGTCGACGGGCCCGGCGCGGCCGCCGACACCGTCCACCTGACCGCCCGCACCAGCTACGGCGACATCGTCATCCGTCGCGCGTGACCGACCACTGTGGAGGGAAACATGACCGCGATCTCCGTGACCGGACTGCGCAAGTCGTTCGGCGACAAGCTCGTCCTCGACGGCATCGACCTGACGGTCGCCGAGGGCACCGTCTTCTCACTGCTGGGCCCCAACGGCGCCGGCAAGACCACCATGGTCCGCATCCTGTCCACGCTGATCCCGGCCGACGCCGGCCAGATCCGGGTGGCCGGCCACGACCTCGCCCGCCAACCCGACGCGGTGCGTGCCGCGATCGGGGTCACCGGGCAGTTCTCGGCCGTGGACCGCCTGCTCACCGGGCAGGAGAACCTGCTGCTGATGGCCGACCTGAACCACATCGGCAAGGCCGAGGGCAGGCGGCGGACGGCCGAGTTGCTCGACCAGTTCGACCTGGCAGACGCGGCGCGCAAGCCGGCGCAGACCTACTCCGGCGGCATGGTGCGCCGGTTGGACCTGGCGATGACGCTGATCGGCCGGCCGCGCCTGGTGTTCCTGGACGAGCCGACCACCGGCCTGGACCCGCGCAGCCGCCGCGGCATGTGGCAGCTGATCCGCGGGCTGGTCGCCGACGGTGTGACGATCTTCCTGACCACGCAGTACCTGGACGAGGCCGACGAGCTGGCCGACCGGATCGCCGTGCTGGACCACGGCCGGTTCGTCGCCGAGGGCACACCCGACCAGCTCAAGCGGCGCATCCCCGGCGGGCACGTCGAACTCAAGTTCGCCGACCCCGGTGAGCTGGACGCGGCCGCGCGGGTGTTCGCCGACTCGTCCCGCGACGACGCCGCGCTGACCCTGCAGGTGCCCGGCGAGTCGGACGTGAAGTCGCTGCGCGCGCTGCTGGACCGGCTGGACGGCAACTCGATCCGGATCGACAGCCTGGCCATCCACACACCCGACCTGGACGACGTCTTCCTCACGCTCACCGGATCCGGAAAGGACCAACGATGACCACGCTCACCATGGCCGTCACCGACTCGGCCACGATGCTGCGCCGCAACCTCAAGCACATCCTGCGCTACCCGAGCGTGACGGTCATGCTCGTGGGCACGCCGATCGTCTTCCTGCTGCTGTTCGTCTACGTGTTCGGCGGCACGCTCGGCGCCGGGCTGGGCGGCGCCGCGGGTGGCCGCGTGGCGTACGCCAACTACGTCGCCCCCGGCATCATGATGTTCACGGTCGGCACCGCCGCGATGGGCGCGTCGCTGTCGGTGGCGATGGACATGACCGAGGGCATCATCGCCCGGTTCCGCACCATGGCGATCGCCCGCGTGTCCGTCCTGACCGGACACGTGCTGGGCAGTGTCATCCAGGTGGTGCTGTGCACGGTGACCGTGGCCGCGGTCGCGGTCCTGGTCGGGTTCCGGCCGGACGCGACGCCGCTGGAGTGGCTGGCCGCGTTCGGGGTGCTGGTGCTGATCTCGTTCGCGCTGACCTGGCTGTGCGTCGCACTGGGGCTGATCAGCAACAACGTGGAGACCGCCAGCAACATCCCGATGTTCCTGATGGTCCTGCCGTTCCTGGGCAGTGGGTTCGTGCCGACCGACTCGATGCCCGGCGGCCTGCGCTGGTTCGCCCAGCACCAGCCGTTCACGCCGTTCAACGAAACCCTGCGCGGCCTGCTGACCGGCACGCCGATCGGGGACAACGCGGTCGTCACGGTCGCCTGGTGCGCCGGCATCGCCCTGGTCTCGTACCTGTGGGCGCGCCGCCGCTACAACCGTTACGCCGTGCCCAACAACTGATGGCTCAACCGTCCACCCGGGCCCCGGGGACGACGAGACCGGACTCGTAGGCGGCCACCACCGCCTGGGTCCGGTCTCGCAGTCCGAGCTTGTTCAGCACCCGGCTCACGTGCGTCTTCACCGTCTCCTCGGTGACGACCAGGCGGGCCGCGACCTCCGGGTTGGACAGGCCCTCGGCGACCAGCCGCAGCACCTGCGTCTCGCGCGGCGTCAGCACGGCCAGCGAGGCGGGTGCCTTCGCGGGGCGCTGCCGGGCGAACTCGCTGATCAACCTGCGCGTCACGGTCGGCGCGAGCAGCGCCTCACCCGCGGCGACGACCCGGACCGCGTCGAACAGCCGCTCCGCCGTGACGTCCTTGAGCAGGAAACCGCTGGCCCCGGCGCGCAGCGCGTCGTAGACGTACTCGTCCAGGTCGAACGTGGTCAGGATGAGCACGCGTGCCCCGCCCACCACCTGCCGGGTCGCCTCGATGCCGTCCATGCCGGGCATCCGCACGTCCATCAGCACCACGTCCGGCGACAGCTCCCGGCAGCCGCGCACCGCCTCGGCGCCGTCCGCGGCCGTGCCGACGACGGTGAAGTCGGGCTGTGTGTCCAGCAGCGCGGCGTAGCCCGTGCGGACCACCTCGTGGTCGTCCGCCACCAGCACCGTGATCACGTGACCGCCTCTCCGACCGGCAGCGTCGCCGTCACGAGGAACCCGTTGACCGCGGCCGGTACGGCACGCAGCACACCGCCGACGGCGGCCGCGCGTTCCCGCATGCCCAGCAGCCCGTGGCCGTCCGCGCCGGGCGCCGTGCCCGGGCCGTTGTCCCTGATGCGCAGCAGCAGCGCCGTGGGCCGGTAGCGCAGTTCCACGTCGACGGCCGCGCCGGGTGCGTGCCGGCGGGCGTTGGTGAGCGCTTCCTGCACGATCCGGTACGCCGCCAGCTCCACGCCCGGGTCGAGCGGCACCGGCGTGCCGGACACGATGAGACGGGTGCCCGACCCGGACGCGTCCCGCGCCTCGTCCAGCAGGTCGGCCAGCTGTTGCAGGCCCGGTTGCGGCCGGCGCTCGGCGACCGCATCGGCGTCCTCCCGCAGCACGCCGAGCAGCCTGCGCATCTCGGTCAGCCCGGCACGGGCCGTGTCACCGATCTCGGACAGCCGCTGCGCGCCCGCCACCGGCATGCCGGGCACGGTCAGCCGCGCGGTCTCGGCCTGCACGGCGATCATCGAGATGTGGTGCGCGACCACGTCGTGGAGTTCGCGGGCGATGCGGGCGCGCTCACCGCGCGCGGTGTGCTCCAGCAGCGTGCCGGCGACGGCCTGCCGCGCGGTGCGGTGCACGGACGCCTCGGTGCGGGCCCGCAGCGCGATCCCGGCCAGCGCCGCTCCCGGCGCGAGCGACGCGAGCAAAACCTGCTCGACGTCCGGCCGGACCAGGACCAGCACCAGGAACGGCAGCGCGAGGGCGACGGCGAGCAGGTGCGCGCCGCCGCGCCCGACCCGGAACAGCACGACCAACTGCGCCGCCACGGCGACGAACGGCAGCGTGTCGAACAGGGCCAGCGACAGCACGCACGCCGGCGTGCCGACCAGCGCCGCGGGCACCGGGCGCGGGAACACCACCGGCACCACGGCGCACAGCGCGAACAGGCAGGCCACGAACAGGAACCGCGGGTCGCCGTGCCGGTCGCGCAGGCCGACCTCGGCGACGGCGATCACCCCCAGCAGCACTCCTGCCCCGGCGCGCGTGTACCACGCCGCCGCGATCCGCCCGGCCATGTCGGTCACCCGGCCATTGTCGTCGCTGGCAGGCGGCTCGGCATCCCTCGTGGCAGCGATCCGCGTCCCTCCCGTCAGGGACGCGAAGATGGCTCCGCAGCGGGACGACCGCGGACGCCCACGTTCCTAACCTCGCAGGGCATGGAAGCAACCATCGAGGTCGCCGGGCTGCGCAAGCGGTTCGGCTCGACCCTGGCGCTGGACGGGATGTCGTTCACCGTCGCGCCCGGACAGGTGACGGGCTTCGTCGGTCCCAACGGTGCCGGGAAGTCCACCACGATGCGGGTGATCCTCGGTCTGGATGCCGCCGACGCCGGCACCGCGCTGGTCTCCGGCCGGCCCTACCACTCCCTGCGGCACCCGCTGCACCAGGTCGGTTCGCTGCTGGACGCGGCCGCACTGCAACCCAGCCGCAGCGCCCGCAACCACCTGCTGTGGCTGGCCCACTCGCAGGGCCTGGGGGCCCGCCGGGTGGACGAGGTCGTGGAGCAGGCCGGACTGGGCTCGGCGATCCGGCGGCGGGCAGGCGGCTACTCGCTGGGCATGCGGCAGCGGCTGGGGATCGCCGCCGCTCTGCTGGGCGACCCGCCGATCCTGATGCTGGACGAGCCGTTCAACGGCATGGACCCGGAGGGCATCATGTGGATGCGCGGGTTCCTGCGGTCGCTGTCCCGGCAGGGGCGTGCGGTGCTGGTGTCCAGCCATCTGATGAGCGAGCTGCAGGACACCGCCGACCACCTCGTCGTGGTCGGTAAGGGGAAGGTCATCGCGGACACGAGCGTCGCCGAGCTGATCACGGCCGCGTCCGGTGACCGGGTCACGCTGCGCACCACGGCCCGTACCCCGGCGATGACGGCACTCGCCAAGGCGGGTGCGACGGTCGCCATGACCGGGCCGGACACGATCACCGTGTCCGGCCTGACCGGTGAGCGCGTCGTCGCCGTGCTCGGGGCGAGCGCCGTGCCGTTCTCCGAGGTCGCCGCGCACCGCGCGACGCTGGAGGAGGCGTACATGGAGGTCACCCGGGACGCCGTCGAGTTCCGTGCCGCTCCGGCCGGGGAGGCGGGATGACGAAGACGATCACGCCGACGATCACGCCGTACCGCTCGGACATCCGGCCGGGCGGCGCCGGGTTCGCGCAGCTGCTGCGCGCGGAGTGGACGAAGTTCCGCACGGTGCGCGGCTGGGCCGCGGGCGTGCTCGTCGCCGTCGGTGTCACGGTGCTCATCGGGTTGCTCGGCCCGCTCAACACCACGTTCGGCTGCGGCGACCAGCCGACGCCGTGCGCACAGCCGGTGCCGCCGACCGGCCCGGACGGCGAGCCGGTGACCGACGCCTTCTACTTCGTGCACCAGCCGCTCACCGGCGACGGCGGCATCACCGCGCACATCACGTCGCTGACCGGCGAGTACCCGTCGCAGGGCACCCGGCCGGCGAACGCGGGCCCGGACGCCGGCATGTCCCAGGGCACCCAGCCGTGGTCCAAGGCCGGGATCATCGTGAAGCAGAACCTGAAGCAGGGCTCGCACTACGCGGCCGTCGCGCTGACCGGCTCGCACGGCGTTCGGATGCAGTACGACTACACACACGACACGGCGGGCTCGGCGACGGCGGCGTGGCTGCGGCTGACCCGTTCCGGCGACACGCT
>DASZXM010000563.1:0-4933 GCA_035546415.1 Pseudonocardiaceae bacterium | reverse complement strand
CCCCCCCCCCCCCACGACCCTACTGGTTCTCAGTGTTGACCGGTCAACCTGGCGTGTGCGCTGTTCGCGACCGGGAGGGTGGCACCACCGGCGATCACGGTGAGCGCGCCGAGCACCCAGGACCACCACGCGGCGCCCGTCAGAGCCGAGTAGCCCATCACCCACGGCGCGATGAACAGCAGGACACCGAGCACGACCTCGGCTCCCTCACTGACCACCAGGCCGGGTTCGGCAAGCGACCACAGTCCGTCGATGGCGATCAACACGCCGAGGACGATCATGGTCCACAGCGCCTTGGTCGACGTGTCCACCCAGATCGTCGACAACGCGGCGACCACTCCGAATACCACCTGAGCCCAGTCCTGCCACCGGGTCCATGCCCTGGTCGAGGTTTCGGCCATCTCACTCGCCTCCATGTTCGGGAGATATCTGTACTATGCAGCTTGATTGGCCGGCCGGTCAAGATGCTGTGACCCACGAGATACGCAACGCCTCCCCCGTTGAGGCGAACATGTGCGTGCCCTGCCTCACAGGGCTGGTTCTGTACCGTTACTCGCCGGTAACCTCGTCGGCCAACGACACCGGACCTTCTTCAACCTGCCTGAACGGGAGGCCCATCGTGCAGAAGATCCTGGATGCCATCCTCAGCGGTGAACTGGACGCCATCGGCTCGCTACCGGTCCCCGAGTCCTACCGCGGGGTCACCGTGCACGCCGACGAGACCGAGATGTTCGACGGCATGGAGCACCGTGACAAGGACCCGCGCCGCTCCCTGCACCTGGACGAGGTGCCCACACCGGAACTCGGCCCCGGCGAGGCGCTCGTCGCCGTCATGGCCAGCGCGATCAACTACAACACGGTGTGGACGTCGATCTTCGAACCGATGTCCACGTTCGGCTTCCTGCGCCGCTACGGGAAGACGTCCCCGCTGGCCAAGCGGCACGACCTGCCCTACCACGTCGTCGGCTCCGACCTGGCGGGCGTCGTCCTGCGCACCGGGCCCGGCGTGCAGGCGTGGCACGCCGGTGACGAGGTCGTCGCGCACTGCCTGAACGTGGAACTGGAACACCCGGACGGCCACAACGACACGATGCTCGACCCGGAACAGCGGATCTGGGGCTTCGAGACGAACTTCGGCGGCCTCGCCGAACTGGCCCTGGTCAAGTCGAACCAGCTGATGCCCAAGCCCAAGCACCTGACGTGGGAGGAGGCGGCGTCGCCCGGGCTGGTGAACTCCACGGCGTACCGGCAACTCGTGTCCCGCAACGGGGCCGACATGAAGCAGGGCGACGTGGTGCTGATCTGGGGTGCGTCCGGCGGCCTCGGCTCGTACGCCACACAGTTCGCGCTCAACGGCGGTGCGATCCCGGTGTGTGTCGTGTCCAGTCCGGCGAAGGCGGAGATCTGCCGGTCGATGGGCGCGGAACTGATCATCGACCGGGCCGCGGAGGGATATCGCTTCTGGTCCGACGACCAGACGCAGGACCCGAAGGAATGGAAACGCTTCGGCGCCCGGATTCGGGAACTCACCGGCGGCGACGACCCGGACATCGTGTTCGAACACCCGGGACGGGAGACGTTCGGCGCGAGCGTGTACGTCGCCAAACGCGGCGGCACGATCGTCACCTGCGCGTCCACGTCCGGCTTCCTGCACCAGTACGACAACCGCTACCTGTGGATGAACCTCAAGCGCATCATCGGGTCCCACTTCGCGAATTACCGCGAGGCGTGGGAGGCGAACCGCTTGATCGACAAGGGGAAGATCCACCCCACACTGTCCAGGGTGTACTCGCTGGCCGACACCGGCCAGGCAGCGTACGACGTGCACCAGAACACCCACCAGGGCAAGGTCGGCGTGCTGTGCCTCGCGCCGGAGGAAGGTCTCGGCGTACGGGACGGCGCATTCCGTGCCCGCCATCTGGCGGACATCAATCGTTTCCGCGGTGTGTAATTTCGGTGTGGGACACGACGATCCGCGATGCGTCGCGCGGAGTCGTCACCCAGCCGGGTAGCGTGAACCGCATGGGTCTTGGTAGTGAGCGCGACCTCGTTCCGCTGGGCGCGGGCTTCGACATCGTCAAGCGCGGGTACAGCAGAACCCAGGTCGAAGAACATCTGGAACGGTTGGACAGCGACCTGCGGCTGATCGCGGCCGACCGGGACGCGGCGGTCTCGCAGGCCGGTGATCTCGCGAGGCAGATGGAGCGCGCCCGTTCCGAACTGGACGAGCTGCGCGCCCAGGTGGACCGCTTGTCGCTGCCACCCACCACACTGGAAGGCCTGTCCGAGCGCCTCCAGCGGATGTTGAAGCTCGCCCAGGAGGAGGCCAGCGACACCAAGGCCAGGGCCGAGGCCGACGCCGGCCAGATCCGGGCCCGCTCGGAGGCGGACGCGGCCGCGCTGCGCAACCGTTACGAGAAGCTGATCGCGGAGGTCGACGGCCGCCGCGTCGAACTGGAGACCGAACACCGCGAGGTGATGGAAAAGGCCCACAAGGACCTCGCGGCCAAGGCCAAGCAGGCCGAAGAAGCACGGATCAAGGCGGACGAAGAGGCACAGGCGCGCAGGACCCAGATCGAGGAGGACTTCGAGATCGCCATGGCGGCTCGACGGACCGAGTCGATGAAAGCGCTCGCCGAACAGGAAGCCACCAGCAAGGCGGAAGCCGAACGCCGCGTCCGCGAGGCCACGGAGGAAGCCGCCCGCATCCGTGCCGTGGTCGCCGAGGAACAGCGCACCTCGAAGGCGGAGGCCGAGCGCCGCCTGCGCGAGTCCACGGAGGAAGCCGCCCGCATCCGCGCGGCGGTCGCGGAGGAACAGCGCACGTCGAAGGCGGAAGCGGAACGCCGAGTCCGCGAAGCGACGGAAGAGGCCAACCGCCGCCGCCACGAAGCGATCACGGAGGCCCAGGCCCGCCTGCAGGACGCGGTGGACGAGGCACACCGCCGGGTGCGCGAGGCCACGGAGGAGGCCAACCGCCGCATCAGCCACGCAGCGGGCCGCGTCGAGGCCCTGCGGTCGCTGCGCGCCCAAATAGCCGAACAGCTCAGGTCGGCCCACACACTGATCACGAACGCCACGCCGGCGCTGGACCCGCTGCCGGAGGAACAGGAAGCGGCCCAGACGGGCGCGGCCCCGGCGCCCGGCCCGACGAATGGCCCTGGCGCTGCTGGTGGTCCTGGCTCTGCTGGTGGCCCTGTCTCTGCTGGTGGCCCTGGCTCTGCTGGTGGCCCTGCCAGTGGCTCGGTTCCGGCGGCGAAGCCGAAGGCCGGCCCGACGTCGGGCGTGTGGCCGACGACCGACCCGACGCCAGAAGCCGGCGCCGCCACGGACGCCGACTCATCGAAGTCCAACAGAGCCCAGTCCACCACGACGCAGGCGATCGCCAACGCCCCCACCAGGCGGAACACGTCGGCGGTGGCGCCCCCGAAGGGCGTGCAGCAGCCCAAGAGCAGCCAGTCGACCCAACAGAGCCCCACGAGCCAGACAACCCGCCCCGGGGCCCAGCCAACGGTCCCCAACCGCCCCGGAGGCCAGGGCCCACGCCGCGAACCAACGGCAAAGCGCTGATCTGATCATGGCGTAGATAGAATGGCGGCTGGTCGTCCGACCGGCCGCCGTTCTATGCCGTTACCGCAGGTGAGCACGCCGGGAGTTGATCACTCGATCGGGCGAACCGGCCGGAAAACCGACTTTGGTCGGAACTATCGGCGGATTTTTTTCGTTGCGTGTGACATCGGAGCGCGCACGCGGGGCATCTATGCAAAGCGCACCGCGCCGCCGAAGCCCCACCATGCCCTGAGCCACCCTGGCCCCAGAAGATAAGGAGCAGCCGCCCAGCCCTCCAGCCCCAGCCGCCAGCCCGCAGCCGCTTGGCCCCGCCACGAGCAGCGGCCAGCGGATCGGAAGCCGGCTCATCCGGAGCCGGCAGTCGACGCCGGTCGCCTCAGCCAGCAGGCCGAGGCGTGCCTGGACCGAGCGGCCCTGGGCGAGACGTGCCCGGAAGGGCGGCACGAACTCGCCGCCATCAGCGGCAGTGGCTCGCCCCGCGTGGTGGCGCCAGCAGCGGTAGCGCACGGCGAGGCGGAAACCCGCCGGTGGCCCGCTGGTGGGCGGGTCAATCCGCCGGTGGGCCGCCGGTGGGCAGATCAATCCGCCGGTGGCCCGCTGGTAGGCGGGTCGGTCACCAGCGGCGGGATGTGGGGCCGCGGCGGCTGCGGGCGGCCCAGCAGCCGGTGTGCCAGTGGCGACGGTCGGCGACCGAGCCGTGTTCCGCCGCCGGCCAGGCCACCACGTGCGGGACGCCGGGTTGGATCTCGTGGTCGCAGCCCGGGCAGCGGTAGACCTTCGTGGCCTGGCCGGCGGGTACCTGCCGGACGAGCCACTCGCCGTCCGGACCGGATTCCGCCCTGGCCCAACCCATCCCGCTGGACAGCGGCCGAACCCCCTGATCGCCGGGCGCCGAACCGGAGCGGGCCCTGCGGGAACGGTTGTGGCGCGGCACAAACCCGACGGTAACCGACCCCACCCCACCCACGCCGCTCGGTGCGACAATGAACGCATGCCGACCTACGCGTACCGGTGCCGCGAGTGCGAGGACCAGTTCGAGTTGTCCAGGCCGATGAGCGAATCGTCGGCGCCCGCGACGTGCCCTGAGGGGCACGCGGACACCGTCAAACTGCTGACCACGATCTCGCTGGGCGGTCGGGCCGGGGCTCCGGCGCCCGTGGGCGGCGGTGGCGGAGGGTGTTGCGGCGGCGCCTGCGGCTGCGGCTGAACCCGGGCCTGCGGCTGCGGCTGCGGCTGAACAGGCAGGTTCCGCAAAGCCCGCCGAGCGGCGGCGGACAGCCACCGGTGTGGGGGTGGTTGCCAGGCGGGGACACCTTGCCGGGCCGGGGGGTGGCTGCCGGGCCGGGGTGGCCGCCGGGCAGCG
>DASZXM010000562.1:0-5981 GCA_035546415.1 Pseudonocardiaceae bacterium | reverse complement strand
GCTGACGGAGCGCGGTCGAATCAACGACGCCGGACGGGCCGGCCTCGGCAGCGTGTTCGGCGTGTCGCTGTGATCAGTGATCGACGGGCGGCTTGGCAGCCGGCGCGGGCGGTTCCGTCGGGGTCAGGAACGCCGACGCGGGCGGTATCGCGTCCTGGACCGGGGCCGCCGCGCCGGCGGCAGGCGCGTCCGCGGCCGCCGCTGGTTGCGCCGGTGCTGCCTCGGCCTGGAACCCGTCCTTGGCGGCTGTCATCTCCGCCTTGAAGATGCGCAGCGACCTGCCCAGACCCCGGGCCGCGTCGGGCAGCTTCCGGCTGCCGAACAGCAGCGCGAAGATCAACAGCACGACGATCCAGTGCCAAGGGCTCAGCTCACCCATCAGCGACCTCCTGGCCAGCGTTTACCGTCCCCAACAGTAGCGCGGGCCAGGAGGACCGCACACATTCCTGGCAATGCCTTCAGGTTCACCCGATCGAGGACGCGGCGAACGGGTCCAGTGCCGCGGCCAGGTCCGGGTGGACCCGGGCGCGCAGGCGGGTGCCGTGTTCGGTGTGCTCCTTGGTCGTGATCTCACCTTCGGCGTGCACCCGGGCCACGAGGTCCGCCCTGCTGTACGGCAGCAGCACGTCGACGTGCACCGACGGGTGCGGCAGCAGCGTCGCGATCCGGTCGCGCAGCTCGGTGATGCCGACCCCGTTGCGGGCCGACACGAACACCGCGCCGGGCAGCTGGTTGCGCAGCCGGGCCAGGGTGAAGTGGTCGGCGGCGTCGGTCTTGTTCACCACCAGCAGCTCCGGCGGCATGGCCGCGCCGCGCTCATCGACCACCTCGGCGAGCACTTCGCGGACCGCCGCGACCTGCCGTTCGGGCATGGCGTCGGACGCGTCGACGACGTGCAGCACGAGATCGGCCTCGGCGACCTCCTCCAGCGTGGAACGGAACGCCTCGACCAGCTGGTGCGGCAGGTGGCGCACGAACCCGACCGTGTCGGTGAGCGTGTACGTCATGCCGTCCGGGGTCTGGCTGCGCCGGGTGGTCGGGTCGAGGGTGGCGAACAGCGCGTCCTCGACCAGCACGCCGGCGCCGGTGACGGCGTTGAGCAGGCTGGACTTGCCGGCGTTCGTGTAGCCGGCGATGGCCACGCTGGGCACCTCGTTGGCGACCCGGCGGCCGCGCTTGGTGGCCCGGATCTGATCCATGCCGGCGATCTGCCGGCGCAGCTTCGCCATCCGGCGGTTGATGCCGCGGCGGTCGCTCTCCAGCTTCGTCTCACCGGGGCCGCGCAGGCCGACGCCACCGTTGCTGCCGCCGGCACGACCACCGGCCTGCCGGGACAGCGCGTCGCCCCAACCGCGCAAGCGTGGCAGCAGGTACTGCAGTTGGGCCAGCTCGACCTGCGCCTTGCCCTCCTTGGACGAGGCGTGTTGGGCGAAGATGTCCAGGATCAGCGCCGTCCGGTCGATCACCTTGACCCGCAGCTTGCCTTCCAGCTGACGCAGCTGGCCCGCGGACAGCTCACCGTCGCAGATCACGGTGTCGGCGCCGACCGACATGACGATGTCGGCCAGTTCGTGCACCTTGCCGGAGCCGATGTAGGTGGCCGCGTCCGGGCGGTTGCGGCGCTGGACCAGGCCCTCCAGCACCTGCGAACCGGCGGTTTCGGCGAGCCGGGCCAGTTCAGCCAGGGACGCCTCGGCCTCCTCGGCCGTGCCTTCGGTCCACACGCCGACCAGGACGACCCGCTCCAGGCGCAGGCGACGGTATTCGACCTCGGTGATGTCGGCGAGTTCGGTGGACAGCCCGGCCACGCGGCGCAGTGCGGCGCGGTCGGACAGTTCCAGGTCGCCGGTTGACACCAGCTCCAGATCGGTGACCTGCTGATCGTCGGAGTCGACCTGGCCGAACGGGACGCTGGTCTCGGTCGGGTCGACACTGGCTTCGGATGCGAACGGGTAGTCAGTCATGCTGACTCCATGGTGGCACGGTCCACCGACTGCCCCCAGTCAATTTCACGCTCCGTGTCACCTGCTCGGGTACCAGGCGACGTAGATGCCCAGTTCCCGGCCGTCCGGCATGGACGGGCGGGCGGCGAACTCCTCCAGCAGTTTGTTGAGCCGGTCGGTGAACTCGCCGATCGCCGTGTCGTCCAGCTGCACCACCAGCCGGGTCTGCTTCAGCTCGCCCGGTTCCAGGTCGGCGATCTCGCCCAGGTAGGCGGCCAGCATGGCCTGCACGATGTCGGGGTCCTTGGCCGCGCCGGAGAGCCGCCAGGACAACCCGGTGCCCAGGTACGGGATCTCCTTGGAGCCGCGGGCGCCGCTGCGTTCGGGCTGGGCGACCAGGAAGCCCGTCGCGACGAGTTTGCGCACGTGGTACAGCGTCGTGGCCGGGTCCTTGCCGAGGCGCTGGGCGATCTCCTTGTTGGTGAGCGCTCGGTTGACCGTGAGCCGGATGATCCGCAGCCGCACCGCCGAGCTGAGGGCGGCCGCCTCGGCACGGCTGGCCGGACGGCGCCGTGTCGTGCGGGGCGGTGTCTGCTCGTCGGTCATTTGATCATCCTAATTGCGCAATGTGATTGACAGTTTCCAACCAGTCGGCCACTGTATTCGTGTGCCTCGCGATTCGTTGTGGAACCACAGGGACTTCCGGCTGCTGTGGGTGGGCGACACCGTCAGCCAGTTCGGCTCGATGATCACCAACACCGCCACTCCCCTGCTCGCCGCGCTCGTGCTGGCCGCGACGCCGTTCCAGATGGGCCTGCTCACCGCCGCGGACACGGCCGCGTTCCTGCTGATCGGGCTGCCGGCCGGCGCCTGGGTGGACCGGATGCGCAGGCGGCCGCTGATGATCGGCGCGGACACCGGGCGGGCCGTGCTGCTCGCCAGTATCCCCGTGGCCTGGTGGTTCGGCGTGCTCACGCTGGTCCAACTGATCCTGGTCGGCCTCGTGGTCGGCGTGCTCACGGTGTTCTTCGACGTGGCCTACCAGTCGTACCTGCCGGCACTGGTGGAGCGGGAGAAGCTGGTCGAGGGCAACTCGAAGCTCCAGGCCAGTCAGTCGGTCGCGCAGGTGTCCGGGCCGGCGATCGCCGGTTGGCTGACCCAGCTGTTCGGCGCCGCCAACGCGATGGGTATCGACGCGCTGTCCTACGTGTGGTCGGTGGTCACGCTGGCACGCATCCGCACGGCCGAAGCGCCGGTGGAGCGCAAGCCGGACCGTAACCTGCGGCAGGAGA
Source organism: Pseudonocardiaceae bacterium (assembly GCA_035546415.1). Classification (GTDB taxonomy): domain Bacteria; phylum Actinomycetota; class Actinomycetes; order Mycobacteriales; family Pseudonocardiaceae; genus DATEPR01. The sequence continues at coordinate 2,746 of DASZXM010000562.1, read as the reverse complement.
TCGCCGAGGGCCTGAAGTTCGTGTTCGGCAACCGGTCGCTGGTCGGCATCGTCGGGTCGACGGGGCTGTCCAACTTCGGCATCGGCGTCATCGGCGCCGTCCAGGTGCTGGTCCTGACCCGGCAACTGGGCGCGTCCGCCGGGATCGCGGGCACCGTGCTGACGTTCGTCGGTGTCGGCGGGGTCGCCGGGGCGCTGACCGCGAGCCGGATCTCCGCCCGGTTCGGCCAGGCGCGCACGATCTGGCTGAGTCTGGTGGCCACCGCGCCGTTCGAACTGCTGGTGCCGTTGGCCGGGCACGGCTGGCTGCTCGGGCTGTTCGCGCTGGGCCAGGCGATCGGCTGGTTCGGCGCGGTCGTCTACAACATCGCCCAGGTGTCCTACCGGCAGTCGATCTGCCCGCCGCGACTGCAGGGCCGGATGAACGCCAGCATCCGGTTCCTGGTGTGGGGCACGATCCCGGTGGGCGGCCTGATCGGCGGCGCGCTGGGTTCGGCGATCGGCATTCACAACACGCTGTGGGTGGGCACGGCCATCTTGCTGCTGGGACCGCTGCCCGTGGTGCTGTCGCCGCTGCGGAAGCTGCGGGACGTGCCGGCCGACACGGCGGAAGCCGCCGAGACCGTGGCGTAGCTACTTGGCGGCTTCGGCCCACCAGTCGGCGCTGAGCTCACCGGTGGCGACCAGCACGGCCGGGCCGGTCAGGGTGCTGTCGTGTTCGTCGACGGTGACCACGACCCGGCCTCCGGGCACCAGCACGGTCCGCTCCCCCACCGTCTCGCCGGCCAGGTGCAGCGCCGCCGCGACGACGGCGACCGTGCCGGTGCCGCACGAGCGGGTCTCGCCGACGCCGCGCTCGTGCACCCGCATCCGCAGTGTGTCCGGCGCGATCTCGTTGACGAACTCGACGTTGACGCCGTGCGGGAACACGGTGGCGTCGTGGCCGGGCGCCTCGGTCAGGTCCAGGTCGGCGACGGTCACCGTGGCCGGGTCGAACACGCACGCCAGGTGCGGGTTGCCGACGTCGACCGCGACGCCGGGGAAGATCCGGCCGGCCAGCGTGGCGTTCGAGCGGCCCGTGACGGTCACCTCGCCCATCCGCACGGTCACCGTTGCCGGGTCGGCGGCGGCGACGGTGACGACCCGGTCACCGGCACGCGTGCCGACGGCGAACTCCCCCGGCTCGGCCAGGCCGGCCTCGACGAGGTAGCGGGCGAACACGCGCACGCCGTTGCCGCACATCTCGGCGATCGACCCGTCGGCGTTGCGGTAGTCCATGAACCAGCGGGCATCCGATGTGGACGGAGCGGGTACGACCCGCAGCACGCCGTCCGCGCCCAGGCCGCGCCGCCGGTCGCACAGCGCACGCACCCGCTCGTCGGTCAGGTCGAGACTCGCGTCCAGGTCGGGCAGCAGCACGAAGTCGTTCTCCGTGCCGTGTCCCTTGAGGAATGCCACACCACCCACGCGTCCAGCCTACGGGGCGACCAGCTCGGCCACTGCCGCACGCAGGTCCGGCCGGCTCGCGTCCAGCCACGTGATGCGGTTGTCGCGCCGGAACCAGGACCGCTGCCGGCGCACGAACCGGCGGGTGGCGCGGACCGTGTCGGCCCGCGCGGCGGCCAGGTCGCCGTCGCCGTCCAGGGCGGCGAGCACCTGCTGGTAGCCCAGCGCGCGGGACGCCGTCCGGCCCTCGCGCAGGCCACGCGGGAGCAGCGACTCGACCTCGGCGACCAGGCCGCGTTCGAACATGAGGTCCACTCGCCGCTCGACGCGCTCGTCGAGCAGGGCCGCGTCCCGGTCCAGGCCGATCTGCACGGTGCCGTAGCGGGCCGGGCCGGGCTTGGGCATGGACGCGGAGAACGGCCGGCCGGTCAGCTCGATGACCTCCAGCGCCCGCACGATCCGGCGGCCGTTGCCGGGCAGGATCGCGCCCGCGGCCACCGGGTCCAGGCCGGTGAGCCGCTCGTGCAGCGCGGCGGCGCCCACCTCGGCCAGCTCCGCCTCCAGGCGTGCCCGGATCGCCGGTTCGGTGCCGGGGAACTCCAGGTCGTCCAGTAGGGCGCTGACGTACAGGCCGGAGCCGCCGACGACGACCGGCACCCGGCCGGCGGCGAGCAGTTCCTCGACGCACGCGCGGGCATGCCGCTGGTAGGCGGCCACCGATGCGGTCTCGGTGACGTCCAGGACGTCCAGCAGGTGGTGTGGCACGCCCTGCCGTTCGGCGGCGGTCAGCTTGGCCGTGCCGACGTCCATCCCCCGGTACAGCTGCATGGCGTCGGCGTTGACGACCTCGCCGCCCAGTTCCCTGGCCAGCCACACGCCCAGGTCGGACTTGCCGGTCGCGGTCGGACCGACCACGGCGATCGGAGGCCTCACGTCAGCTCACGGTTCCACACGGCCACGTGGTACGCGACGCCGAACGGGTGGTCCGAGTACAGCGACTCGGCGGTCCACCGGCCGCCGGTGGCCAGCACGGCACCGGCGAGCACCTGCCATGCCGCCCTGCCGACCGCGTTCAGCTCGGCGGCCAGTTCGGCGTCCAGGGCGAGCAGGGCGTCCGGGTCGGCGGCGGCCAGGGCGGCGTGCACGCCGTCGTCGAACGGGCCTGCCCGGTCGTCCGGCGCCGCCGGGGCGCGGTCGGTGTGCCGGTTGGAGCCGTCACCGAGGACGAGCAGGCCGACCGGGTCCGGCCCGGCCAGGTCGCCTGCGAGCGCCGCGCCCACGCGGCGGCAGTCGGCGGTCGG
>DASZXM010000561.1:0-5135 GCA_035546415.1 Pseudonocardiaceae bacterium | reverse complement strand
CACGATCCCCTCGGCGGTCAGCCACTGCTCGGTCGACGCGCGCACCGGCACCGTCAGCACCCCGCCGAAGTCGAACACCACCGCATCCACGACACCCACAGCGAGCGATAGTACCGACCGGTCGGTATGTGCACAACGCCGAACCCGGCCGGGAAGATCGTTACAGTGGCCGGCGTGACGGGGCAGGCGCGGCGGGCGCGCGGCGCGGTGTCGGTCGTGTTCGCCGTGTGCGGGGCCGCGTTCGCCACCTGGGCGGCCCGCGTGCCCGCCGTCCAACGACACCTGCACCTGTCGGCCGGGCAGTTGGCCGTCGGACTGTTCGGCCTGGCCGCCGGGTCGGTCGTCGCCCTGGTCGCCGCCGGACCGCTGATCACGCTGGTCGGCAGCCGCCGCGGCATCGTCGCCGGCGCGACCGTGCTGTGCGCGGGGCTGCCGCTGGTGGCGTTCGCACCGGCGTTCGGCTGGTTCGTCGCCGCCCTGGTCGTGCTCGGCGTGGGCAACAGCCTGCTGGACGTGTCCATGAACGCGCACGCCGCGCGCGTGGAACAGGAGTACGGGCGGCCGATCTTCGCCGGGTTCCACGCGTTCTGGAACATCGGCGGCCTGACCGGGTCCGGTGTGGACGCCCTGATGGCGCACGTCCCGCTGTGGCTGCACTTCAGCGCCGCGGGCGCGCTCCTGGCCGCCGTGGCCCTGGCCGCGACCACCCGCCTGTTGCCCGGCGCCGACCGCGGCCAGGGCGAGAACGCCTTCGCCCTGCCCGGCCGGGCACTCATCCCGCTGGGCGTGATCGCGTTCTGCGGGTTCGTCGCCGAAGGCACCGTCAACGACTGGAGCGCGGTCTACCTGACCGACGTCACCACCGCCACGGCCGCGATCGCCTCGCTGGGCTACTTCGCGTTCTCCATCGCGATGATCGGCGTGCGACTGGTCGCCGACCGGGTCGTGGACCGCACCGGCAGCGTGCTGTTCCTGCGACTGGCCACCACCGTCACCGTCGTCGGGTTCGCGGTCGTGGTCACCCTGCCGCTCCCGGTGACCGGGGTGGCCGGGTTCGCCGTCGTCGGACTGGGCGTGTCCGGGATCGTGCCGATCACCTGGAGCGTCGCCGGCCGCGCCCAACCCGACGCGCCCGGCCGGGCGATCGCCGCCGTCGCCGCGTGCGGCTACCTCGGGTTCCTGACCGGCCCGGTGTTCATCGGCGCGTTGACCGACACGGTCGGCCTGCGCTGGGCCGTGGCCGCCGCGGGCCTGCTCACCGCCACCGTCTACGCGTTGGCCCCGGCCACCGTCGGCAGGTCCGCGCCGTACAGGTGACAGGCCACACCGGCCTGCGCCCCGTCCAGCAGCGGCAGGTCCCGGCCCTGGCACGCGGCCGCCACGTCCTCGGGCAACCCGGCCGCCAACGCCGGGCAGCGCGGGTGGAACCGGCACCCGGCCGGGATCCGCGCCGCGTCCGGTGGTTCGCCGGCCAACACCACGCGCTGCCCGCCACCGTCCACGACCGACAGCAACGCCTTCGTGTACGGGTGGCGCGGCGCGGTCAGCACGTCGGCCGCCGCACCCAGTTCCACGATCCGGCCCAGGTACATCACGGCGACCCGGTCGGCGATGTTCCACGCCAACCCCAGATCGTGGGTCACCACCACGGCCGCCAACCCGAGTTCGGCGCGCAGCGTGAGCAGCAGCGCCAGGATCTCCCCGCGCACCGACGCGTCCAGCGACGCCACCGGTTCGTCGGCGATCAGCACCCGCGGCCGCAACGCCAGCGCACCGGCGATCACCACCCGCTGCCGCTGCCCACCGGACAGCTCACCGGGCAGCGCGGGCATGAACCGGTCGGCCGGCCGCAACCCGGCCAACCCCAACGCCTGGGCCACCAGTTCCCGCTCGTCGCCTGCCACCCGGTGGATGCGCAGACCCTCGGCGACCGCCTCGTACACGGTGTGGCGGGGGTTGAGCGCACCGGTCGGGTCCTGCGGCACCAACTGCACGTCCCGCCGGTAGCGGCGCAGCCCCCGCGTGGAGGAGGGCAGCGGCACCCCGTCGAACAACACCCGCCCGGAGTCGGGTCGCTGCAACCCCAGCAGCGTGCGGGCCAGAGTGGTCTTGCCGCACCCCGACTCGCCCACCAGCGCGAGGACCTCCCCCGCCGCCAGGTCCAGGTGCACGCCGTCGACCGCGCGTACCCGCCCGCCGCGCGCCGGGTAGCCCACGGTCACGTTCTCCGCCCGCAGCAGCACGCTCACGATGACACCCCCGTCGGTTCGCCGACCAGCACACACGCCGCTTCCCGCCCGGCACCGGCCGGCCGCAGCCGCACATCGGTCGACTCGCACTCCGCGCGCGCCACCGCGCACCGCGGGTGGAACGGGCATCCCGAGGGCAGCGCCGCGGGATCAGGCGGGTCACCGGGCAGGCCACGCGGCGCCATCCGCGACGCCGGGTCCCCGATCGTGGGGAACGCCGCGGCCAGGGCCGCCGTGTACGGGTGGGTGGGATGGCGCACCACCTGGTCGGCGGGCCCGTACTCGACGATCCGCCCGGCGTACATGACGGCCAGCCGTTGACAGGTGCGGGCCAGCACGGACAGGTCGTGGCTGATCATCACCAGGCCCACGTCGCGTTCGGCGACCAGTTCGGCGAGCAGGTCCAGCACCTGCGCCTGCACCATCACGTCCAACGCCGTGGTCGGTTCGTCGGCGATCACCAACCGCGGGTCGCACGCCAACGCCATCGCGATCATCACCCGCTGCCGCTGCCCACCGGACAGTTCGTGCGGGTAGGCGCGGGCCCGCCGGGTGGGCAGCCCGACCCGGTCCAGCAGTTGGCGCACCCGCGCGTCGACCGAACCGCCGCGTGTCGTGCCGTGCAACAGCATGGGTTCGGCGATCTGGTCGCACACCCGGCGCACCGGGTTGAGCGCGTGCATCGCGCCCTGGAAGATCACCGAGGCGTCGGCCCACCGCACCGCCCGCAACTGCCCCCAGGACATCGCGGTGACGTCCGCGCCGTCCAACAGGACCTGCCCGGTCATGGTGGCCGTGCGCGGCAGCAGCCGCAGCACCGTCATCGCCAGCGTCGACTTGCCCGACCCGGACTCGCCGGCCACCCCGAGGGTCTGCCCGGCGTCCACCGTGAGGTTGACACCGCGTACCGCGTCGACCGGGCCGCGTGCCGACCGGTAGCGCACGGCGGTGTCCCGGAACTCCAGCAGCGGATGCCGCGGCAACGACTCACCGGCCGGTTCGCTCATGACTGCCCCCGCAACGCCGGCGTGAACACGGCCTCCAACGCCCGACCGCACAACGTGAACGCCAACACCACGACCACGATGCCGATGCCGGGCGGCAGGAGGTACCACCAAGCGCCGGAGGTGACCGCGCCGTTGCCCCACGCCGCGTTGAGCATCGACCCCCACGACACCTGCGTCGGGTCACCCAGGCCCAAGAACGACAGCGTCGACTCGCCGATGATCGCGGCCGCCACGTTGAGCGTGGTGTTGGCCAGCACCAGCGGCATCACCGCCGGCACGATGTGCCGGGTGATCACGTGCCAGTGCCCGCCGCCCAACGCCCGCGCCCGGTCGACGTAGGGGCGGGTCTGCACGGTCAACGTCTGCGCCCGCACGATCCGCGCCGTCGTCGGCCACGACGTCACCCCGATCGCGATGACGATGGTGAGCAGCCCGCGTTCCAGCACGGTGGACAGCGCGATCGCCAGCACCAGCGAGGGCAGCACCAGGAAGAAGTCGGTGATCCGCATCAGCACGGCGGCGAACCAGCCACCGAAGTGCCCGGCCAGCAACCCCATGACCGTCCCGATCACCACCGACAGCGCCGCCGCGGCCAGGCCGACCAGCAGCGAGATCCGCGCACCCCACCAGGTCAACAGCAGCACCGAACGGCCGCTCTCGTCGGTGCCCAGCGGGAACGCCCCACTGGGCGGCGCCAGGCGGGGACCGGTGGCCTTGGTGACGTCCAGCACCGACGGATCGGTCAACACCGGAGCCAGGAGTGCCAACACCACGATGAGCACCAGGATCACCAGGCCGACCAGCCCGGCCCGGTCGGTGGCGTAGGTGCGGGCCGCGGCGCCCAGGGCGTGGCGGCGGCGGGCCCACGCGATCGTCGTCATGTGCGCACCCTCGGATCCAGCACCCGGTAGAGCAGGTCGGCCAGCACGTTCATCACCACGACCGCGCCGGCCAGCGTGATGAACGTGCCCTGCACCAACGGCAGGTCGGGCACCTGCAACGCCTTGTACATCAACTGTCCCAACCCCGGCCAGGAGAACACGGCCTCCACGGTGACCGCACCGGACACCACCATGCCCAACTGCAGGAAGATCAGCGTGACCGTGGGCAGCAGCGCGTTGGGCACGGCGTGGCGGCGCCGCACCAGGTCGTCACGCAGCCCCTTGGCCTTGGCGGTGGTCACGTAGTCGGCGTTCATCTCCTCCACCAGCGAGGAGCGCATGACCAGCAGGTACTGCGCGTACACCAACGCGATCAGCGTCAGGCACGGCAACACCATGTGGTGGGCGGTGTCCACGGCCTGCGACCAGAAGTCCGGTGGCGTGTCCGGCGAGACCATCCCCTCCACCGGGAACACCCCGGGGATCGGGCCGACTCCCACCCCGAACACGGTGAGCAGGATCAGACCCAGCCAGAACGCCGGCATCGACCACAGCGTCAACGCCACCCCGGTGGACACGTGGTCGAACGCCGACCCGCGCCGCCACCCGGCCCGCGCACCCAGCCACAGGCCCAGTGCCGCGGCGATCACGGTCGCCGTGCCCACCAGCAGCACGGTGGGCCACAGCCGTTGCAGGATCAGCGTGCCCACCGGCTGGTTGTACAGGTAGGACGTGCCGAAGTCGCCGTGCAGCAGGTTGCCCAGGTAGTCGAAGAACTGCACGATCAACGGCTTGTCCAGGCCCAGCCGGGCCCGCATCCGCGCGATGTCGCCCGGGGTGACGTTCACGTTGCCGCGGGTCATGGTCTGCACCGGGTCGCCGGGCAGCACCCGGAACAGGAAGAACCCGAGCACGATCACCAGCAGCAGGCTGATCACCGCGCCGCCCAGCTTCGTCAGGACGAACCGTGCCGTACCGGCCGTGGGGGGGGGGGGGGG
>DASZXM010000560.1:0-13896 GCA_035546415.1 Pseudonocardiaceae bacterium | reverse complement strand
AGGTTCGTGTCGTAGGTCTGGATGGAGGCGTCCTGTGCCGTCGTCTTCGTGGCGTCGAACTGGACGTTCTCCAGCGTCAGGCCGAGGCGGTGGGCCGAGTCGAAGCCGTCGAGCTGGGACTGCGCGCTGCTGGCCGAACTGACCGACTTCGCGCCGTCCACCACGATGTCGGTGAACGTGGGGATCAGTGATCCGCTGGTGGCCGAGTAGAACGGGTTGAAGACCAGCAGGTACTTCACGCCGGTCAGGCACGTGTTCTCGTAGGTCACGCGGGTGACGAGGCCGCCGCGCGTCGGGTCGCTCTTGATCCGGATGCCGTTGTTCGAACTGCTGACGGTGCCGGACGAGTCCGTGCCCTGCAGCGTGTTGTTCACCATCAGCACGTTGCTCACGCCGGCGTTGGTCTCGCTGCCGATGGACAGGCCGTGCGTGCCGTAGCAGTGGTTGCCGCTGATGGTGATGTTCTTCGACGCCCCGCTGCCACCCTTGATCGCCACGCAGTCGTCGCCGTCCTGGATCCAGGAGTTCGCGATGGTGACGTCGGTGGCGGCGGACGGGTCGATGCCGTCGGTGTTCTTGGCGGTGTCGGGGGTGAAGATCTTCACGCCCCACGCCGTGAAACCGGTCGCGTTCTTGAATTCCACGTGGAAGAACGGCGAGTTGAGCAGGTCGACGTCGTAGAGGGTGAAGTCGTTCGCGCTCGCCACGATCAGCATCGGGTTGTTCTGGCTGCCGCCGTTGTTCTTCGCGTCGAGGGCGAGCTGGTACCAGCTCTCGCTGCCGCCGTAGAGGGTCACGTCGCCGCGCCCGTCGATCCGGCCCTGGGTGCCCGTCCCACTTGTCGTGCCCATGACGGCCGCGTCTGCCCCGGTCGCGCTGATGAACGGCATACAACCGCCGTCGTCGGACTGCACGGTGCCGCATGTCGGCTTGCCGGCGATCTGGTATTGGGCGGCGTTGACCGACGCGAACAGCGTGGCACCGGGCGCGACCAGCAGCGTCTCGCCCTGCCGCACCGTGAGCGGCCCGGACAGGAAGGCGTCGGTGCCACCGGACCCCTTCAACATCACCGCCTTCCCGGTGCCGGCGCAGGTGTTCAGCGCCGCCTGGATCCGCACGGTGTCCGGCGGTGCGGCCTCCTGACCACTGCTGAACCGCCGGGTGCTCGGCGTGGCCAGCGCCGCCGTGAGCGACGTGCACGCGCCGGGCACGGTGGGCCTGCTGACGGTGCGGGAGTCACCGGTCGCCAACTGCGCGGCCGACGCGACCGGACCGACCAGCACCGTCGCCGCGAGAACCAGGACACCGACAACCACGTACGCGCGCATCGCGACCCTCCTCATCTCTCGTATATGAGCTACTGGACAGCAGTATTCTGGTCAACCCGCCCCCACGGCAGTCGATCATTGTTCGACAGCGTTCGACAGTTCCGGAACTCGCTACCAGTCCTGATCGAACCGGCATCGATCAGAAAGCCCCTGAAACTTACGGTGCGGACACGCCCGAGCACGTCACGTGTGCCCGCTGAATGTATACATAACGCCGGCAGATCTGCGTCCGATAGTGGCGCCGATCCTCGTTACTGACTAATCTGAGATGAAGTCTTGGGGGACTCTTCAGGGGGTTTATGATCTTTGCTGACGCCACACTCGACTGTGGCGCTCCTTCGATTGAGCAAGCAATTATCCATGGCCTTTCGCGGCCATGTACTGGGGGAAGACGATGACTGCATCTCACGGTTCCTTTCCGCGCGGGCTGGAGGTCCCGCACGGCACCGATTTCCCGGTCGGACGGTTCGGCCGGATGTTTCCCGACCTGCCGGCCCGGCGGCCGACCGGGCTGCCGTTGGCCGAGGAGTTCGGGCTGCCGGGCGGCAAGATGGACGGGGGACCGACCACCAAGGACGAGGAGAACCCCATCCAACCGGCTGGCATCACCTTTTTCGGCCAGTTCATCGATCACAACATCTCGCTGGACGTGACCTCGATGCTCGGTCAGGTCAGTGAGCCGACCGCGACCACCGACTTCAAACCGCCCCGGCTGGACCTGGCCAATCTCTACGGCCTCGGCCCCGTCGTGAATCCGTTCCTCTACGCGACGGATTCGCACCAAACGAAACTGGCGACGTCTCCCGAGGGTGTCGATCTGGCCAGGACCGACACCGGGGTGGCGCTCATCGGTGATCCGCGCAATGACGAGAACCTGTTGCTCGCGCAGTTCCACCTGGCGATGGTTAAATTCCACAACGCCTTGGTCGACGGGTTGCAGAATGAGAAGATCACCACCGCTTTCGGGGAATTCCTCCCGCCCCGGCCACCGGACGAGCCGCCGACCGAACAGCCGGGCGTGCCGCTCGACCAGCTGCTGGACGTGGAAAACTACTACGACACGCTGTTCACCGAGGCCCAGCGGCTGGCGCGCTGGCACTTCCAGTGGATCATCGTCCACGAGTACCTGCCCCTGATCGGTGACGCGGCGACCGTCACGGACGTCGAGCGGAACGGCCCGAGGTTCTTCCAGCCCGGCGATCACCCGTTCCTGCCCGTGGAGTTCTCGGTGGCCGGCTTCCGCGCCGTCGGTCATCCGTCGGTGCGATCCGAGTACCAGGTCAACGCGACGTTCCGGGGAAAGATCTTCCCGGACGACCCGGGCGCTCCCGTGACCCCGCGCACCGATCTGCGGGGTGGCCCGGTGGACGAGGCGCACGCGGTCGACTTCTCCCTGTTCTTCCCGACCAACCCGCACCGGAAGCCCCAGCGGGCCAAGAAGTTCGCCGCGACGCTCAACACGCAGCTGCTCGACCTGCCGGTCAGCGCGGTTCCGGGGGCGAAGGAGGGCGCATTGGCCCGACCGGTCGCGTCGCTGGCGGTGCGCAACCTGCTGCGCAGTGAGTCGCTGGGGCTGCCGTCCGGGCAGGACGTGGCCCGCAAGGTCGGCGAGCAGCCGCTGACCGACAAGCAACTGGATTCGACGGGTCCGATCTACCTCTGGTACTACCTGCTCAAGGAGGCCGAGGTGCACGGCGAGGGACGACACCTCGGCCCGGTGGGCACCCGTATCGTGGCGGAGACACTGATCGGCCTGATCGACGCGGACCCGCACTCGTACCGGTCAACGGCGCCGGCCTGGCAGCCGACGCTGGGCGGCCGGGGCGGTCGGTTCACCATCGCCGACCTGCTGCGGTTCGCGGGCGTCGTGCCGGACTGAGATCGCGGGCGCGCGGGACCAGGACGGGGGACGCCCGGTTCCGGCAAGGCGCGCAGCGGGACCGCCCGACGCGGTGAGCCGAACCCGCTGACCGGGAATCCGGCCAGCGGGTTCGGCTTACCGCCGTTCGATGATCGTGCCGGTCGACAGGGCGGCGCCGGTGCACATCGTGATCAACGCCCGCCCCGAAAACCTCCGTGGCCGCCGTTCGACGATGACAGGGTCCGCCACCAGCGCTGATCGAACCGGCGTCGATGAACGATCCGGTGAAACTCGGGTGCCGTGAGTCGCCGGTGCACGGACCTCGGCGCTGCCGGCGACTGTGTGACGCCGATTTGCGCGAGGGGCCTTCCGTCGAGTCGCCGTCGATCCGACCGATCAATACGAACGCTGTACTCTACGTCGTAGTCGCCGATTGCGCGTCTCGATTGCGCAATTGACGGGTCGTTCGCCATTTGGCTGTTCTCTGACGAATACTGGGTTAGCATCGTTCTATGTCGAGTGAAGCGTTCAGTGTCCGACCGGAGATGATCACGGCGTACGGCAACGTCGTCACTGTGCAATGCAATCACGCTGAGCAGGCGCATCGGTACGTCGCCGACAATACCAAGATCGACACTTCGCAGGGCAGTCTACTCGACAAGCTGTACGACAGCCACGACAAGATCGTCCGCCAAGTGACCGCTGGGCTGGACAAGCTGGCCGATCTCAGCCGGAACTCTGGTAGTGAGCTCAAGAAGACCGCCTTCTTCTATGTGGAGACCGACACCGCCCAGATCAAGCGTCTCGACAGGGCCTACGGGCAGGTCAATGTTTCGAGACGGGACGAACCATGCACCATTGACGAGGTGTCCGAACGCCAGAACCCGGAGAGTCGACTCAGCCCTCCGACCATCCCGGACGGCTTCTACGACCCGTTCAGTCTGTACGACGATCTCAAGTCGATCGCATCGCTGTCCGCCCAGATCGAACACGTGCTCCAGCTGCTCGGCGTGAAGAATCCAGCGGGCGAACTCGCGGACCTGATCGTTGGCGACTGGCAAGCCTACGCGAAGTGCGGCTCAGTATGGCGATCGATCGGCGAGTTCTATGCCGCGGTCGGCGACAACATCGAGTGGGGTGTCGCGGAACTCGACGTCAGCTGGAACGGGAATGCGGCTGACCGCGCCTACGGCTACTTCTCGGGTTTTGCGAAGACGTTGCTCGAGCAGCAGGCCCCGATGAACACCATAGCCTCACGCTACATGCAGGTGGCAAAAGGCGTCTACGACCTTGCCGATGATGTCAAAGGCGCCATCACGGGGATCATCGACAACGCGTTCTGGGCCGCCATGGAGATCGCCGCTGGCGGCGAGTCCGTTGAGACTGTCGTCGGGCCTGCCGTACTGTGGTCGGTCGCCTTCTTCCAGTGCAAACGGGTCGTTGACGAATTCGACAAGGCAACGAAAGGGCTCGACGACTTGCGCAAATTCGTGACTACGACAGCAGCCTGGTTCGACTTGTTTGCGAACAATATCGACCAGGTGAGCAAGTATCCGTTGCCCGCGCACGCCTACGACCACCCGTCGGTCAAGTAGACAGATGGCCGAATCGCGTTTCGACCCGGGGACCGATGACAAGGGGCTGCAGCGGTCTCGGCGTCAAGCACTCAAGCGCTTGGCCGACGGCTGTGGTGGACCGGAACTGGCCGAGCTGGCCAGGGAAATGCTCGCCGGTAGGTTGACCGCGTGGCAGGCGGCGACCAGCAACACCTACAGTGAGGCGTTGATCGGCAGGCTGGGCGGCTTCGCCTCCTACTACGAGACCCTGTCCCAGGAAGAGCGGGACTCCCTCGCGGAAGCCGGCCGTGCCCGACTGGACGAACTGGCCGACGAACCCGACGAACCCGATGATCCGGACGAACTGAACGAGACGGACGAGCCGGCGGGCGGGGTCGCGCGCCCGAAGCCCGCCCTGGAAGAGGACGCGGACGGCACACCGCAGACGTACCTGGAGGACGGTTGGGCGTAAGTGGCATCGCGTTCGTGGCCGGCGGGGTGAGCTGTCCTACACGCGTTCGATGATCGTGCCCGTCGACAGGGCGCCGCCCGCGCACATCGTGATCAACGCCGTCGAGCCGTCGCGGCGTTCCAGTTCGTGCAGGGCCGTGGTGATCAGGCGGGCGCCGGTGCTGCCCACCGGGTGACCCAGGGCGATCGCGCCACCGTTGACGTTGACCTTGTCCAGTTCCGGCTGGTGCACGCTGATCCAGGACAGCACCACCGACGCGAACGCCTCGTTGACCTCGAACAGGTCCAGGTCGCCGATCTTCATGCCGGACCGGGCCAGCACCCGCTCGGTCGCCTGCACCGGGCCGTCCAGGTGGTAGTAGGGCTCGGCGCCGACCAGGCACTGGGCCACGATCCGGGCCCTGGGCCGCAGGCCGAGCGCCTGTGCGCGGTCGGAGTCCATCACCAGCACCGCCGCCGCGCCGTCGGAGATCTGCGACGACGTGCCCGCCGTGTGCACGCCGTCCTCGATCACCGGCTTGAGCGTGGCCAGGCCCTCCAGGCTCGTGTCGCGCAGGCCCTGGTCCCGGGTCACGTCGCCGACCGGCACCACCTCGCGGTCGAACCGGCCCTGGTCCCATGCTGCCTTCGCCTTGGCCTGCGACCGCACGCCGAACCGGTCGACCTCCTCCCGGGACAGTCCGCGCCGCACCGCGATGCGCTCCGCGGCCACGTACTGGTTGGGCAGGTCGATGGTCCACGAGTCGGGTCGCGGCTTGCCGGTCTCGCCGACGTTGGCGCGCAGCGGCACCCGGCTCATCGCCTCGACGCCGCACGCGACGCCCGCGTCGATCGCGCCCGCCGCGATCAGACCGGCTACCAGGTGTGTCGACTGCTGCGCCGAACCGCACTGCGCGTCGACCGTCATGCAGCCGGTCTGGTACGGCAGCCCGGCGTGCAGCCACGCCGTGCGGGTCACGTTGTTGGACTGTTCGCCGGCCTGGGTGACGCAGCCGCCGATCACCTGCTCGACGATCGCTGGATCGATACCGGCCCGCTCGACCAGGCCCCGCTGTGCGTGGCCGAGCAACTCGGCCGCGTGCAGGTGGGACAGCCATCCGTTGCGCTTGCCGATCGGCGTGCGCACTGCTTCGACGATCACCGGACTACCCATGGCTACAAACTAGAACAAGTTATCTGTGCGAACAAGGTGACCGGATGTGGTCGTCGAGGTTGATCTATGAGCAGGGGTTCCGCTCGGTAAACACTGTATGCTTGAATCCTCGTTAGAACGTGTTCCACAGGTACTGGAGGGCTACGAGGAGGCACCCGTGGCAGAACCCGCGATCGCAGAGGGCTTCGACTTCACCGACCCGGATCTGTACACGCACAGGGTGCCGCTGGCGGAGTTCGCCGAACTCCGCCGCACCGCCCCGGTCTGGTGGAACGCCCAGCCGCACGGCGTCGCCGGCTTCGACGACGACGGCTTCTGGGTCGTCTCGCGGCACGCCGACGTCAAGGAGGTGTCCCGCAACAGCCAGGTGTTCTCGTCCGCCGAGAACACGGCGATCATCCGGTTCGGACCGGACATGACCCGCGACAGGCTGGACGCCCAGCGGCTGATCATGCTCAACGTCGACCCGCCGCAGCACTCCACGATGCGCGGCATCGTGCAGCGCGGCTTCACCCCACGCGCGGTGAACAGCCTGCGCGACACGCTGGACAAGTGGGCCAGGCAGATCGTGCAGAGCGCGGCGGCCAAGGGCACCGGTGACTTCGTCATCGACGTGGCGTGCGAACTGCCGCTACAGGCGATCGCCGAACTGCTCGGCATCCCGCAGGACCACCGCCGCAAGATCTTCGAGTGGTCCAACCAGATGGTCGCCTACGACGACGAGGAGTACGCCGTCGAGCCGATGTCGGCGTCCCTCGGGCTGCTGCAGTACGCGATGGAGATGGCCGAGGAACGCCGCAAGTGCCCGATGGACGACATCGTCACCAAGCTCGTCCAGGCCGACATCTCCGGTGAGGCGCTGACCACCGACGAGTTCGGCTTCTTCGTCATCCTGCTGGCCGTCGCCGGCAACGAGACCACCCGCAACGCCATCAGCCACGGCATGAAGGCGTTCATCGACCACCCCGACCAGTGGGAGGCGTACAAGCGGCACCGCCCGGAGACGGCCGCCGACGAGATCGTCCGGTGGGGGACACCCGTCATGTCGTTCCAGCGGACCGCGCTGTGCGACACCGAACTGGCCGGTGTGCACATCAAGAGGGGCCAGCGCGTCGGCATGTTCTACAGCTCGGCCAACTTCGACCCGGACGTGTTCGCCGAGCCGGAGAAGTTCGACATCTTCCGCGACCCGAACCCGCACGTCGGCTTCGGCGGCACGGGCGCGCACTACTGCCTGGGCGCGAACCTGGCCCGCCTGGAGATCAACCTGATCTTCAACGCGATCGCCGACCACATGCCCAACATCCGCGAGGCCGAGCCCCCGGTCCGACTGCGGTCGGGCTGGATCAACGGCATGAAGCACTACCCCGTGCACTACGCCTGACCAGGGTGGACCTAACCCCACCGACACGGCGGTCGGCAGCGGCCAGAATGGAGGTCGCAACGGTCGGGTCGGAGGGGGACGCAAGTGGCGGGTCAGCGGGTCGGCAGGGTGCGCCTGGCCGCGTGGGGGGCGTGGTTCGCGCCGCTGTCGATGGTCGGCGTCGCGTTGTTCTGTTTCGTGGTGACGTCGATCGCGATCATCCCGGTGACCGTCGGCATCCCGCTGACCCTGGCCGTCACGCCATGGCTGCGCGGCCTGGCCGACTACCACCGGCTGTGGGCGGCCCGCGTGATGGGCGTGCCGATCGCCCGGCCGTACAGGCCGCGGCCGGACGGCGGCTGGCTGGCCCGGACGCGCTGGATGGTGTTCGACAAGGCCACCTGGCGGGACCTGCTGTGGGTGCTGGTGAACGCGACGGCGGGCCTGACCCTGGCGATCCTGCCGATCGCGTTGCTGCTCAGCGTCGCCTGGTACCTGGTCGCGATGCCGATCCTGATGGGTATCGTGCCGCACGTCTTCCGCACCAACTACGGCATCTACAGCGTCTACGACGTGCGGACCGCGCTGATCTCCGGCGTCGTGCTGGCCGGTGTGGCGTTCGGCCTGTTCTGGGTGACGGCCCGGCCGCTGATGCGCGCCTACGCCAGGATCACCCGCGCGCTGCTGGCTCCCGCAGAACGTGACCGGATGGCGAACCGGATCGCCGAGCTGACCGAGTCGCGCGCCGAGACCGTGGACACGCAGGCCGCCGAGCTGCGCCGCATCGAACGCGACCTGCACGACGGCGCCCAGGCCCGGCTCGTGTCGCTGGGCATGAGCCTGGGCATGGCCGAGTCGCTGCTGGCGTCCGACCCGGACGCCGCCGGTGAACTGCTCGCCGAGGCCCGCGAAGCCACCGGCCTGGCCCTGGCCGAACTGCGCGACCTGGTGCGCGGCATCCACCCGCCGGTGCTGGCCGACCGTGGCCTGGCCGGGGCCGTGCGCGCGCTGGCGCTGGCCAACCCGCTGCCCGTCGAGGTCACCGTCGACCTGCCCGGCCGGCTGCCGGCACCCGTCGAGTCGGCGGCGTACTTCGCGGTCGCCGAGACACTGACCAACGCGGCCAAGCACAGCGGCGCCCTGTCCGCATGGGTGCGGGTCAGCTACGCCGACGGCAGGCTCGGCGTGATGATCGGGGACGACGGCCGGGGCGGCGCCACGCAGGATCCCGGCGGCGGACTGCACGGGATCGAACGCCGGCTCGCCGCGTTCGACGGAACAATGATGGTCGCCAGCCCGATCGGCGGGCCGACGATCGTGACCATGGAGCTGCCGTGCGAGTTGTCCTCGGTGAAGACCTTGCCCTCCTCCGGGACGGCCTGATCCGGCTGCTGTCGGCCAACGGGTTCGAGGTGATCGAGGCCGTGGACAACGGTCCGTCGCTGCTCAACGCCCTCGTGACCCGGAAGCCGGACGTGGCGGTGGTGGACGTGCGGCTGCCACCGACGTTCACCGACGAGGGCCTGCGCGCCGCGATCGAGGCCAGGACCGTGGTGCCCGGCCTGCCGGTGCTGGTGCTGTCGCAGTACGTCGAGCAGCTGTACGCGCGGGAACTGCTGTCCGACGGCCGCGGTGCCGTCGGCTACCTGCTGAAGGACCGGGTGGCCAACGTCGGCCAGTTCATCGACGCGGTCCGCCGGGTCGCCGACGGCGGCACGGCCATGGACCCCGAGGTCGTCGCGCAGCTGCTGGCCAGCAACGCCGGCAACGAGCCGTTACACCGGCTGACACCCCGGGAACGGGAAGTCCTCGGCCTGATGGCCGAAGGCCGGTCCAACACGGCGATCGCCGGCAAGCTGTTCATCACCGAGAAGGCGATCGCCAAGCACACCAACAACATCTTCACGAAACTGGACCTGCCCCCGTCGGCGGACGACAACCGCCGCGTGCTAGCGGTCCTGGCCTACCTCAACGCGTGACCTCAACGCGTGACCTCAACGCGTGACGAAGTCGCGGATCGCGGTGGCCAGTGCGGTCGGCTGGTCGACCGGGATCAGCGTGTAGCTGTCGGCGATCTCCACCAGTTCACCCTTCGGCAGCAACCGGGCCAACCGCCTGCCGTGGTCCCGGGGCATGATCCGGTCCTCGGACGCCCACACCACCAGTGCCGGCTTGTCGAACGTGCGCAGGCGGTCGGTCGCCGCGACCATCTGCGCCGCGCGGGCCGATTTCGCGTACTTCAGGACGTCCCTGCGGACCGCCGGGTCGGTGCGGATCGGTGCGAACCAGTCGTCCAGCACGGCGTCGGGAACACCGTGCTTGCTCATCCAGCCGAAGGCCATCGGCATCTGCCGCAACCGCTTGAACCGCAACGACTTCGCCATCGCCGTGAAGCCGCCGGGAACGAGCGTGGCATACCGGATCATCCGGCCGGGCAGGCCGGGCGGGAGGTTGTCGAACGCCTCGCACGCGACCAGGCCCAGGCGGCCGACCCGCTCGTCGTCCACGAGCAGTTGGTGGCCGCCCCAGTCGTTGCCGACCACCGTCACGTCCGTCAGGTCGAGCCGGTCGAGCACCTCCGCGACCATCGCCGCCAAGCCGCGCAGCGACAGGTCGGCGTTCGGCTTCATCGGGGTCCGGTGCGACCCGAACGGCAGTGTCGGTGCGACACAGCGGATGTCCGGGCTCAGTTCGGCGATGACGTGTCGCCACACCGTCGCGCTCTGCACCAGTCCGTGCACGAGGACGACGACCGGTCCGTCGCCACCGGTGTCCTCGTAGTCGATGGTCCCCGCGGTCAGTTCCAGCGTGGGCATCCGTGACCACCCCATCACGCAAAGTTACTAGATAGAACGCTCTAGCGTGAGAGTAGCTATGCTGTCCGCGTGGCGCAATCGACGAAGGACAGACTGATGACGGCGACGGCGGAACTCTTCCGCCGCCAGGGCTACACCGGCACCGGCCTCAAACAGATCGTCACCGAGGCCGGCGCGCCGTTCGGCTCGCTGTACCACTTCTTCCCCGGTGGCAAGGAACAACTGGGTGCCGAGGTGATCCGCTGGTCCGGCGCCGGCTACCTGTCGCTGGTGACCGAGTTCTTCGACCCGGCGCCGGACGTGGCCACGGCGATCGAATGGGCGTTCCTGGGGGCCGGCCAGACGCTGGAGGCCACGGGCTACGCGGACGCGTGCCCGATCGCCACGGTCGCGCTGGAGGTCGCCAGCACCAACGACACGCTGCGCCAGGCCACCGAGGACGTGTTCGAGAGCTGGATCGACGCGGTCGCCGAACGCTTCGCGGCCGCCGGCATCACAACGGCCCGGCCGCTGGCCATGTCGGTGCTGTCCCTCCTGGAGGGCGCGTTCCTGTTCTGCCGCGCCGCCCGCAACCTCGACGCGATGCACGCGGCGGGCGCGACGGCCACGGCGGCGGTGCGCGCGGCTCTGGCCGAAGTCCACACCGCCGGATAACCCGTATGGCACGCTGTGGGGCCATGACGAATGCGGACCCGGAGGCGAACACCGAGACCGTCGAAGCACGCGTGATCTCCGCCGAGCGGCTCACCGTGTTCGTCGACGCCGTGATCGCCATCGCTCTCACCCTGCTGGCGCTGGACCTGCCGGTGCCCAGCGGCGACACGAACGGCGCGATGCTCCGCTCCGCGCTGGACCACCGTGAGGAGTACCTGGCGTTCGTCATCAGCTTCTGGGTGATCGGGGCGCACTGGAACGCCCACCACCAGATCTTCCGTCACGTGACGGGCCTGGGCGGCCGGCTGACCAGCCTGACCATGCTGTGGCTGTTCATGCAGGTCGTGACGCCGTTCGCGACGCGGGTGATCACCGGTGACGGCGCGTTCCAGGCCAGGTTCGGGTTCTACTCCCTGGTGCAGGTTCTGGCCGACCTGCTGTTCGCGCTGATGCTGCGGGAGGTGCAGCGCGGCAAGCTCTACGACCCGACGACGCCGCCGGGCATGTTCCGCCACGCGTACACCCGGGACATCGGGATGATCATTGGCTTCGCCCTGTCCGTTCCCGTGTCCTTCCTCACCGACTACTCGTGGGTGTGCTGGATCGTCGTGCCGATGCTGACCGGTGGCACGATGCGACGGCGTTGGACGACCTGACCGCTACTCCGGCTTCGCCGAACCCACGACCCACATCGAGAAGTACTGCGAACCGCCGCCGTAGGCGTGGCCAAGGGCGATGCGGGCGCCATCCACCTGGTGGTCGCCCGCACGGCCCATCACCTGCATCGCGGCCTCCAGGAACCGCAGCAGGCCGGACGCGCCGATCGGGTTGGACGACAGCACGCCACCGGACACGTTCACCGGCATCCGCCCGCCGAAGTCGGTCTCGCCCGCCTCGGTCAGCTTCCAGCCCTCGCCCTCTGCGGCGAAACCCAGGTTCTCCAACCACATCGGCTCGAACCAGGAGAACGGCACGTAGATCTCGGCGACGTCCACCTGCCCGAGCGGGTTCGTGATGCCGGCCCGCTTCCACAGCGCCGCCGCCGCGTCCCGGCCGGCCTGCGGGTTGACCTGGTCGCGGCCGGCGAACGTCGTCGGCTCGGTGCGCATCACCGTCGCGTGCAGCCACGCCACCGGCCGACCGGTCGCCTCCGCCGCCTGTTCGTCGGCGATCACCACGGCCGCCGCGCCGTCCGACGACGGGCACGTCTCGTCGTAGCGGATCGGG
The DNA here is from genome assembly GCA_035546415.1 of Pseudonocardiaceae bacterium. Taxonomy (GTDB): domain Bacteria; phylum Actinomycetota; class Actinomycetes; order Mycobacteriales; family Pseudonocardiaceae; genus DATEPR01. The sequence goes on along the minus strand of DASZXM010000560.1, from coordinate 1,467 downwards.
TCCCACAGCGTCTGCGACGCCCGCACCGACTCCACCGTGATGTCGGGCTGGTGCAGGTGCGCGAACGGGTTCTTCGCCCCGTTGCGCCGGTCCTTCGCCGCCACGATCGCGCCGATGTGCTCCGGAGCGCCCGACCGGCGGATGTAGGAGCGCACGTGCGGCGCGAAGTAGCCGCCCGCGCCCGCGCCGACCGGCATGGTGAAGGGCGGCATGATGGACAGCGCCCACATCGCGTTCGACTCGGACTGCTTCTCGAACGCCACGGCCAGCACCCGCTTGTGCACGCCGGACGTCACCAGGCTGGCCGCCACGTTGCCCGTCGACCCGCCCACCGAACCTGCCGTGTGCACGCGCAGCAGCGGCTTCCCGGTGGCGCCCAGGGAATCCGCGAGGAACAGCTCGGGCATCATGACGCCCTCGAACAGGTCCGGCGCCTTGCCCACCACCACGGCGTCGATGTCCGGCCAGTCCACGTCCGCGTCCGCCATGGCCCGGTCGATCGCCTCCCGGCACAGCCCGGCCATGGACACGTCCAGCCGCTTCGACCGGTGGTGCGTCTGGCCGGTGCCGATGATCGCCGCCCTGACCGCCATCAGTTCCGCCCCTCCATCACGCACACCAGATTCTGTTGCAGGGCAGGGCCACTCGTGGCGTGGCCGAGTACCTTGCCCGCGTCCCCGGTCATCACCCGGCCGGCCGCCTCACCGATCCGGGCCAGCCCGGCAGCGAACATCGGGTTGCCGGTCAGCGCGCCGCCGGACGGGTTGATCCGCGCGCCGTTCAAGCCCATCGCCGTACGCAGCAACAGTTCCTGATGCGTGAACGGAGCGTGCAACTCGGCGACCTCCACGCCGTCCACACCCGCGGCCCGGGCGGCGGCCGCGGCCGACGGGCTGTCCGTCAGGTCACGCGCGCCCAGATTGGCGGAGTCGACGCGGTGCTCGAAACCGGTGATCCACGCCGGCCGCTCACACAGCTCCTGCGCCCGGCCGTCGGCGGCCAGGACGATCGTCGCCGCGCCGTCCGTGACCGGCGCGCAGTCGTGCGCCCGCAGCGGATCGGCGACGTACGGCTCGGCCAGCAGCGTGTCCACGTCCGCCGTGGCGTGGATCTGCGCGTACTTGTTGTCCATCGCGTCGGCCCTGCTGCGCACGGCCACCTCGGCCATGGCACGTTCGGTCCACAGCCCCGCGTCCAGCCCGGCCCGCGCCTGGAGACCGGCGATGCTCACCGAGTCCGGCCACAGCGGCGCCACCAGGTACGGGTCCAACTGCAGTGCCAGCACCCGCCGCAGCAGGCTCGCCGACGACTTGCCGAAGCCGTACACCAGCGCCGTGTCCACCTCGCCGGTCCGGATCTTCACCCACGCCTCGTACAGCGCCCAAGCGGCGTCCATCTCCACGTGCGACTCGTTGATCGGCGGGAACGCGCCGATCGCGTCGACCGCCGAGATGAACGAGAACGCCC